>JANOKQ010000869.1:0-1865 GCA_031419375.1 Acidimicrobiaceae bacterium | reverse complement strand
CGATCGCCAGCAGCATCGCCGCCTCGGTGCCGGGCCACACCGGCAGCCAGTGGTCGCTCATCGAGGCGGTGTTCGACAGCCGCGGGTCGACGCAGATGATCTTCGCGCCACGCATCTTGCCCTCGATGATCCGCTGGGCATGCGGGTTGAAGTAGTGCCCGGCTTCGAGGTGCGACGAGATGAGGAAGATGACCTTGGCGTTGGCGTGATCACCGGATGGCCGGTCGAACCCCATCCACGCCGCGTACCCCACGCGAGCGCCGGACGAACAGATGTTGGTGTGGCTGTTGTGGCCGTCGATGCCCCACGCGTTGAGCACCCGCTCCATATAGCTGTCATCGCCGGGCCGGCCCACGTGGTAGATCACCTCGTCGTGGCGGCCCTCCCGGAACGCGGTGCCGATGCGGCCGCCGATCTCGCTGAGCGCCTGCTCCCACGTCACCCGCTCCCACTTGCCCTCGCCTCGCTTGCCGGCCCGCTTCAGCGGGTACAGGATGCGCTCGGGGTCGTACACCTGGGTGATGGTGGCGGGCCCTTTGGCACAGTTGCGGCCGCGGCTCGCGGGGTGGGTCGGGTTGCCCTCGAACTTGGCGATCTGGCCGCTGGTCTTGTCGACGTAGGCGAGCAGGCCGCAGCACGCTTCGCAGTTGAAGCAGGTGGTCGGGATCAGGCGGTAGTTGCGCTGCTTGCGTTCACCGTGCGCCCATGCCTTGGCATCGAGCTCGACCCAGTCGTCCCACCGCTCGACCGGGGCGTAGTTGGTGAGTTGCGAGCCCGGCATCAACCGGGTGATGTTGGCCTGCGCAGACCTGTGCAGATCGTCGAGCATCGACATCGGTCACGACCCCTTTGGTTGATTCGTTGAAGACGAGTGGAAGTGGCCGGTCATGACAGCGGGACCGATTGCCCGGCCCGTACGAACGCGTCCTCGTACAGCGCAAGTCCAGCGATGCCGGCGACGCCGGCCAACAGCCCGAGCATGGGTAGGTCGGCGGCGAGCCCGACCACGACGAGCATGCCGGCCAGCACGAGCCCGATGGCAACGCTGCCCCAGAACCTGGTGCGGTACTTGCCGTGCGTCATTGCCCGCTGGGCGAGCTCGACGTGAACGGTGCCCTTGCTCCACAGTTCGGTGGCGATCAGGAACGCCACGGCGATGAGGCTCCCGAGCAGCAGCCACATCAGCGCGGTGACGAATCCATCGGCCACGTCGAACATCGGTGCCAGCACCAGCCCGATCCCACCACCGCCCACGCCCGCTTGGGCGAGCAGCGTCGGCAACAGCAGCGGGGTCTGCCAGAAGTCGCGTCCCTCGCACTGGCCGAAAAGGAACGCGGTGTATCCGGCGGTGCCGGCGGCGAACAGCGCTGTCGGCGCGGCCAGCACCTGCAGCAAACCAGGCGAGTCGATCAGCCCGCCGAGCAGCCACAGCGATCCGAGGATGCCGTAACCGAGCAGGATGAACGCACCACGAACCAGCCACGAACCCCATTGCGGCTTGGTGAAGATGTAGTGGAACCGCTTCGGTTGCTTGAGGTCCATGATCAACAGCAGGCCCGTGACAGCGGCGAACAGCAGTGCCACCAACGGCAGGGCAGTACCGACGAAAGCCTGTTCGCCGGCGTGCCCGGTGAGCACGCCGAGCGCCCCCGCCAGCAATGCGCCGGCGCTGATCGCCTTGGTGACGAGATACGCCGACACCTTGCCCTTCCACGCCATCGGGTGTGCCACGGTGTATGCCGTGCGGGCAACTGCCTGCTTGCCGTGACCCGGCGGCGACGCAGGCATCGTCGGGTGGTGCTCGGTGGTCTCGGCCCAGATCATCCCGTCGTCGGCGATCCGGGTCCGCAACGGATCGAGCGCGG
>JANOKQ010000868.1:0-1602 GCA_031419375.1 Acidimicrobiaceae bacterium | reverse complement strand
CCTCCGGACAGTTCCACCCGATCACCCCCGCTCGGGTCTACGACTCGCGCTACACCGCTGCTACCGACGCAGGGGTGGGGCCCATGCAGGCAGGCACGAGCCGGACGATCTCGGTCGCTCAGGCATACGCGCCCGATTCCGCGGCGGCGTCGGCCAGCAACATCGTTCCCGTCGGATCCACCGCAATCGCCTACAACCTCACCGTCGCCGCCACCGGAGCGGCCGGCTATCTCTCGGTCAACCCGGGTGGGACACCGGCCATCACTGCATCGTCGATCAACTGGGCAGCGCCAGGCACGGTGTTAGCCAACGCGTCGGTCGTGAAGCTCGACAGCACGCGTCAGATCAAAGTGTTCTGCTTCGGATCCTCGACCGAGGCGATCATCGACGTGGTCGGCTACTACCGCTGACCGACCACCCGCGCTGCGACTTCGCGACTGACACATGCGCCGGCCGATTTTCCCGCGGGAAAACCGGACGTGAAACTGGGGCTTCAGTCGGGTCGGGGGTGGCGGCGGGCGCGGCGGTTCCAGAAGCGCTCGTGCAGGCGGACGGGCACGAACGATTCGAGATCCCAGCGCACCCGGTCGAAGAGCTCGGCGACTTGTTGCACGCGGGGCCGGTTCAGCACTGCCTCGAACCGGCCACCTTGGGTGATGCCACTCGGCGACGGGCCTTGGCGGGACAGGTTGGGAAAGCACAGCAGCGTCGGCGAACCGCTGTCGCGGCGGATCTCGTTGAGGATGCCATCGACGGAGATACGGCTGCCGCCCGGCAGCAGGCGGCGATCGAAATCGGCGATCACATCGGCGATCGAGGTCCCCTTGATGGCCACGAAGTGCGCCCCCATCACCTCCCATCCGTCGGCGGTGGCGATGTGCGGGGTCAGCATCGTCACCCTTTCGTGCTGGCACAACGACTTACTCGCCAAGTAGCCGAGGTACAGCATCGTCCAATCGAGCGTGGCGGCCTCTGCGGCGATGGGGCCGACGAAGTGCCAGAAGCGGCGGATCACGACGGCGTCGTCTTCGACCAACACGGCGACGTCGACCCCGTCTGCCTGGGCCGCGCGTAAACAGGCCAGGTGGTTCTCGAAGCACCCGCGAAAACCGACGCTGGCGAAGCCTCCGTCGTCGATTGGACGGGTGCCCACTTGAACCGTGTGGGCGATGTCGAGCCGATCGATCTCGTTGCGGATGTGTGCCTCACGCTGGGGTCGGTCGGCGGTGGTCAGGGCATACAGCTTCCATCCGGAAAGCTGGTGGCGACTCTGGTTGGCGGGGAGCGTCATCAACCCGAACCCTACCTGTGCGCCTGGTAGAGGGCCCGTCTAGTGTTGGTCGTCGAATGGTCTGGCACTGGCACGGAGACCGCCTCGGAGAGCTGGCTGGGAATGAATGACACGTACAAAGCCGCCGGGGACGAGCCCATGCTGGAGGCGGGGATCATGCACGACATCGGTCGATTGGGCCGTCGTCGGAAGCTCCTCACCGGTGAGGTGCTCGTTCGCCAGGGCGACCTGTCCACGCTCGTGTACCTGGTCCTGGAGGGAGCACTCGATGCGAGTGTCACCGTCGATGGGGCCGAAGCGTTCGTTGGTCG
>JANOKQ010000867.1:0-9360 GCA_031419375.1 Acidimicrobiaceae bacterium | reverse complement strand
CGCTCGATTGGACCGCGGTGAACGAGACGCTCAACCGTGTGGCGAACGCCTTGCACGCCTCGGATCTCGGGGGGCAACGGCGCGTCGCTGTGTATGCCGAGAACTCGGTGGAGACCGTGCTCGCCCACCTCGGCGGGCTGTTGGCCGGGGTCAGCACGGTGCCGGTCAACTTCCATCTCACCACCGACGAGGCCGCGTTCATCCTGCGCGACTCGGCCGCGACGATCGTGTTCGTCGGGCCCGAGAACATCGAACGCGGCCTCGCCGCGGCGAGCCTCGCGGGCACCGCCACCGTGATCGCCTGGAGGTGCGACGATGCTGACGGATCGTCGGTCGGTGTGGTGTCGTGGGAGCGGTGGCTGGCCGAAGCCGATCCGGCCGAACCTCCCGCCGACGTGGCCCCGCTGCCGAATCTGATGTACACGAGCGGCACCACGGGCGTGCCCAAAGGTGTCGATCTGCCCCCATCGATGTTTTCCGGTGGAGCCACCATGGTCGAGCATGTCGCCGCATTGCAGCTGAGGCGGTTCGCGGTACTTGGTACGCATCTGGTCGTCGGGCCGATGTATCACACAGGCCCGCTGTCGGGCATGCGCACGCTTGCCGCCGGTACACCAATCGTGGTGCTCGGGCGCTTCGATGCCGAGGCCGTGCTCGATGCGATCCAGCGGTACGGGATCGAATCGACCGTGATGGTGCCCACACACTTCCGTCGTTTGCTGCAGCTGCCGGCCGAGGTGAAGGCGCTCTACGACCTGTCGTCGCTGAAGCTCGTCGCACACACGGGCGCGGTGTGCCCGCTCGATGTGAAACAACAGATGATCGATTGGTTCGGTCCGGTGTTCGTCGATTCGTACGGGGCCACCGAGGTCGGCACGATCTGTTCGATCGCCAGCGCCGATTGGCTCACTCACCCCGGCAGCGTCGGCAAGGTGATGCCGCCATTCACCCGTGCGATCGTGGTCGACGACGACGACCGTGAGGTTCCGCCGGGCACCGAGGGTCGGTTGTACTTCGAGGATTCCACCGGTCGCGGCGTCGTGTATCCCAACGACCCCGACAAGTCCGCCGGCGCTCACCTGCGCCCCGGTGTGTTCACCATCGGCGAGATCGGCTACGTCGATGATGACGGCTTCGTCTACCTCACCGACCGGTTCAGCGACATGATCGTGGCGGGCGGGGTGAACATCTATCCGGCCGAGGCCGAGTTGGTGCTGCAGGCGCATCCGCAGGTGGCCGATGTGGCCGTCATCGGGGTTCCCGACGCAGACTTCGGCGAGGCGGTGAAGGCGCTCGTGGTGCCCCTCGACCCTGCCGATCCACCCGACGCAGGCGAACTGATCGCGCTGTGCCGAAGCAGCCTCGCTGCCTACAAATGTCCGCGCACGATCGACATCGTGTCATCCGTCGGACGTAGCGCCATGGGCAAGATCAACAAGCGGGCGCTGCGCGCGCCGTACTGGGAGGGGTCGCTAGGTGGGTGAGCCAAACGTCATCGCCGAGACGCCGGCGCCGTCGATCCGCCGGCTCACGCTCAACCGGCCGAGTAAACGAAACGCGTTGTCGAACGCGTTGCGCGGCGAGTTGTTCGCCGAGGTGCGCGCCGCCGACGCTGATCCCGACATCCGTGTGATCATCGTCCGTGGTGCCGGTTCGTGCTTCTCGGCTGGTTACGACCTCGCCCAAGATCCGACCGAAACCCTGCCATGGCCGATCACCCGAGCCGACGGCGGTTGGGCACGACATGTGCTCAACGGCTGGTTCGAGATGATGGATCTGGCCACCCCGCTGATCGCCCAGGTTCATGGGTACTGCCTCGCCGGTGGAACCGAACTGGCATCGGCGTGCGACCTTGTCTACGTCGCCCACGACGCCCAGATTGGGTATCCGCCGGTTCGTTCGATGAGCTCGCCGGACATGGCCTGGCACGTGTGGCTGATCGGGATGCGCCGGGCGATGGAGGCAATGCTGACGGGCGATTCGATGAACGGCGACGAAGCGGTGGTCGCCGGATTCGCCAACCGCGCCTTTGCCGCCGAGGAACTCGATGCACGGGTTCTGGAGGTGGCTGAACGGGTGGCTCAGGTGCCGCCCGATCTGCAGGCGCTGAACAAGCGTGTGGTCCACCGGGCGATGGAGGTGATGGGCATGCGCGAGGCGATGCGCGCCACCGCCGACATCAACGCACTCGGCTTTCATCAGCGCAGCTCGCGCGAGTACCTCGCCAAGCTCGCCCAAGGTGTCACCACCGCCCTGTCCGCGCGTGACGAAGCGTTCGGCGATTACCGGGAGGGGTCGCGGTGAGCGTCTCGCTCGATGCGTTGAGCACGATCCGCTACGAGGTCGTCGCCCCCGGTGAGCGTGGAGTCGCCGTCGTCACCCTTGACCGGCCCGACAGCCGCAACGCGCAGAACAAGCGGATGACCTATGAGATCAACGCAGCGTTCGACGACGCGTCTCGGCGTAGCGACGTAAAGGTGATCGTGCTGCAAGCCGACGGGCCTCATTTCTCGAGTGGCCACGACCTGCGTGATACCGAGAGCCACCGCGACTTCGATCTCGTGTCCACCCATGGCGGCTTCGGTCGCGACGGCCAGGAGGGCCACATGGCGTGGGAGGAGGAGGTCTACTTTCAGATGTGTTGGCGGTGGCGCAACATCCCCAAACCGTTGATCGCTGCGGCGCAGGGCAAAACCATCGCCGGCGGCTTGATGCTGCTGTGGGTGGCTGATGTGATCGTTGCCAGCGACGACGCACTGTTCAGCGATCCGGTGGTGGGTATGGGCGTCAACGGCGTCGAGTACTTCGCCCATCCCTGGGAACTGGGGGCGCGAAAGGCCAAGGAGTTGCTGTTCACCGGCGACTGGGTGACCGCCGACGATGCCCATCGCTTGGGCATGGTCAACCATGTCGTGGCCGCCGAGCAGTTACGCCCGTTCGTGATGACGATGGCCGAGCGCATTGCCGCGAAGCCGAGCTTCGCGTTGAAGCTGGCCAAGGAGAGCGTCAACCAAACGCTCGAGGCGCAGGGTCAGTTCACCGCGTTCCGCAGTGCGTTCTCGTTGCAGCACCTCGCGCATGCCCACAACCGGGTCCGTTTCGGCATCCCGGTCGACCCCGGCCCAAACGTGGCGACTGAGTTGCAGACGCGCGGGATCGCTCGATGACATCGCGCGTCAGCGCCGCTCCGCGCCGGCTCGGTCGGCCCAAGGATGTCGCGTCTGCCGAAACCCATCAGCGCCTGCTGAGCGAAGCGCGCCGGGCCTTTGCGCGTGACGGCTTCGACGCGGCAACCAACCGCGAGATCGCCGAAGCCGCAGGTATCACCGCTGGCGCGATCTACCACTACTACCCGTCGAAGTTGGAGCTGTACGTCGCGGTGTACAAACAGGTCCAGCACCTCGTGTACGACACCTTCGACGCAGCGGTCGCCGCGCATGTCACCCTCGTCGATCAGTTCTGCGCTGTGCTCGACGCTGCCGTCGCGCAAAATCGTCGCGACCCGTCGATCGCTGGGTTCGTCGTTGGCGTGGCCGCCGCAGCCGAGCGCCATCCCGAACTCGTCCAGCGCCTCGCCAACGCGCGCTCGGTGAGTACCCGCTTCGTCCACCGGCTCATCGACGACGCGGACCGACGCGGTGAGCTGGCCCCCGATGTGTCGGCACAGGCGGTGGAGGATCTGATCAACGCCGTGCTCGGCGGCCTCGCCCGGTTCGGCAGCCAGACCGGCGACGCGGCGCGACACGAGAGCGCTGTTGGTGTGTTGAAGCGGTGCATGACCGGCAGCTTGTTGCGCTGATCGGGTGTGCCGGTCAAGCGAGGGTGCAGGCGAACACGCCGGCGATGAGCTCGGCGACCGGGTCGTTGGCGGGTGTAGCCGTGGGTCGCGTCTCGCCCAGCGTGGCGAGCAGATCGTCGATGCAGCGGCGATCGACCGCGTGGCCCGACTCCTCCAGCGACACAACGAGTGCCGCCACAACACCCGCGGAGGTGGACGTGGCCGGAAGCGAGGTGGTGATGGTCGTGGGTGCGGTGGTCGTCGTGGGTGCGGTGGTCGTCGGTAGTGAGGTCGTGCTGGTCGAGGTGGCTGCAAGCGCAGTGGTCGTGGTGGCCGTGGTGGCCGCAAGCGCGGTGGTCGTGGTCGCGACGGGCGCGGTGGTGGTGACCACGACGACGGTGACATCTCGGACGCATTCGAACAACTCCAGGCCGACCCGGGTGGCCGCGTCGCTGAGCGCGGGATCGCCGGCTGGGCCGGCTTCAACGAGGGACAGCACGTCGCTGTCGGGGATTCGCGACAGCACACCCGCAGTACAGCGCGAATCGAGTTGCGCTCCGTTCGCGCCGGCCTGGTCGATGAGGAGCGCGAGCGCGGCAGAGCGCGCCGGTGACGGCGGCGTCGCCTGCTCGTTGCCGCATCCGGAGATCGCCAAGATTGCGGCGATCGATCCGGTGATCCAACTGTTCAGGGCGCACTCCTTTCTCCGTCTCGGCCCGGTTCACCACAGCGACCATGGGGTCGTCAAGTTCATCGGCACCGCTTGCTGGTTCCTTGACAATTCCTTGTTGCCAGGGTGCGTAGCTCGATAAGGCCGAATGGGGAGCGCACGTGCAACGATGCGAGCATGAGTGATTCTGTCGTGGTTGCCGAGGGTGTGTTCACCTGGCCGTCTGATGCGCCGCAGTTGATCGGCAGCTACTTCCCCGACAGCGGTGTCACCACCTTTCCCGCTGCCAGCTCGTGCCCCAAGACCTCGTCGACCAACGAGCAGCGGGTGCTGCTGCCGCGACGGGGGACGCTGTGGAGCTGGACCATCCAGGGTTTTCTGCCGAAGAATCCGCCGTACGTCGGCCGCGAGAGCGCCAAGGAGTTCGTGCCGTACGGCGTCGGCTACGTGCGTCTCGGCGATCAGGTGATCGTCGAGTCGCGCCTCACCGTCAACGATCCGGCCCAGCTGGAAATCGGCATGGACGTCAAACTGGTCGTGATCCCGTTCGCGCACGACGACCAAGGCCGCCAGATCCTCACGTATGCGTTCGCCCCCGTCGCATCCACCAACTCCCAGAACGGAGCACCGTCGTGACAGACGTCGCTATTGTCGGCATCGGCATCCACCCCTTCGGCCGCCACGACCTCACCGGAATGGAACAGGGAGTGGTCGCGGCCCGCGCGGCGATGACCGATGCCGGCATCGAGTGGGGCGACGTGCAGTATGCGTTCGGTGGCTCGAGCGCCGCCGGAAATGCGGACACGATGGTGAGCATGCTCGGCCTCACCGGGCTGCCGTTCATCAACGTCGCCAACGGCTGTGCGACGGGCGGCAGCGCATTGATCAGTGCGCACAACGCGATCAAGGCCGGCGCGGCCGATGTGGTGATGGCGATCGGGTTCGACAAGCACCCTCGTGGCGCGTTCGATCCGAGCCCGGAGGACTACGGCCTCGGCAAGTGGTACGGCGATAGCGGGCTGATGCTCACCACCCAGTTTTTCGGGATGAAGATTCAGCGGTACATGCACGAGCACGGCATCACCCGCTCCACGCTGGCCAAGGTCGCGGTCAAGAACTTCGCCAACGGCGCCAACAACGACAACGCCTGGCGGCGCAAGCCGATGAGCGAAGACGAGGTGCTGAACTCCCCGATGCTGAGTGACCCGCTGACGCAGTACATGTTCTGCTCACCCGGCGAGGGCGGGGTGGCGTTGGTCCTGGCCCGCGGCGACCTCGCCACCAACTACACCAGCCGCCCTGTGTACCTACGCTCGGCTGTGCTGCGCAGCCGGCCCTTCGGCAGCTTCGAGGTGTTCAATTCGTGGCTGTCGCCGGATCGTGGCGACAACCCCAGCGTCGGGGCGGCCGCAGCCGCGTTCGAGCAGGCCGGCGTGGGCCCGGACGAGATCTCGCTGGCGCAGGTGCAAGACACTGAAAGCGGTGCCGAGGTGATGCACATGGCGGAGTGCGGCTTGTGTGTCGACGGCGAGCAGGAGCGAATGATCCAACTCGGCGAAACCGATCTCGGTGGACGGCTGCCGATCAACACCGACGGCGGTTGCATCGCCAACGGTGAGCCGATCGGTGCCTCCGGTCTGCGCCAGGTGTACGAGAGCGTGCTGCAACTGCAAGGCCGCGCCGGGGTGCGCCAGGTCGACAACGCAACCACCGCGTTCACCCAGGTCTATGGCGCCCCCGGAATCAGCGGCTGCACCGTCTTGAGCACCTGACCGTCGGGGCGCCAGACGGCCATGATCGCCAGGCCGACCCACACCAGCCCGAACCCGGCCAACCGCTCGGGTGGTAGCGCTTCGCCGTAGACGGCCCACCCGAGCACGAAGTTGATCGACGGCACGAGGTACTGCATCGGCCCCAGCACCGTAAGCGGGACCCGTGGCGCGGCCCAGGCGAACAGCATCAGCGGTATCACGGTGGCAACACCGGTGAGCGCCACCAGCACCCACTCGCCGGCCGACGCGGTGGAAGCAACGCTGCCGCTGCCGCCCGCCAGCGCGGTGATCGCCACGACGGCCGGCACCAGCAGCACGAACGATTCGGCCGACATGCTCTCGACCGGGGTGAGCGGCACCTGTTTCTTCAGCCAGCCGTAGATGCTCCACGAAATGGCAATGGTCAGCGCGATCCATGGCACCGCCCCATACGAAATGGTCAGCACGAGAATCGCCGCGACGGCGAACACGATGGCCACGATCTGGGCTCGGCGGAGCTGCTCGTGAAATACGATCACGCCAATCGTGATTGCGCCCAACGGGGCCATGAAGTAGCCGAGCGCGGTTTCGATGACCCGACCGTTCACCACCGCCCACACATAGGCGGTCCAGTTGGCGGTGAGCAGAACCGCCGAGAGCACCACCCGGCCGAGCAGCGAGCGCGAACGCAGGACTTGCTGCACGTGCTGCCAGCGACGGGTCGCGGTCAACACCACCGACATCAGTACGACCGCGCTGATGATCCGCCAGCCAACGAGTTCGAAGGCATCGAAGTCGCGGAGCAGTTTCCAGTAGATCGTCAGCGCACCCCACAGGGTGTACGCAGTTGCCGCGGCAATGATCCCGCTGCGGTGGGCGTCGCTCGGCCCGGTGCTTGGCGTGGCGGTGCTCAGTGCTGCTTCCACTGGTTGAAGTAGGTGACCTTCTCGGCCGGTAGCCGTGAACCGGGCTTGAAGTCGTCGCCGGTGTAGAACGCGACCGGGGTCAGGGCGACTTGGGCCACGTTCTCGGGGATGCCGAGTAGCTCGGCGGCCTCACGTTCATACCCGAGGTGCAGTGTGGTCCACGCAGTGCCGATGCCCCGAGCGCGAGCGGCGAGCATGAAGCTCCACACCGCCGGCAAGATGCTGCCGTACATCCCGGCCAGCTGTCCCTGGCTCATGTTCGGGTCGGGCCTACCGATCTGGCACGGGATCACCAGCGCGGGCACCTCGTGTAACACCTCGGCCAGATGATCGCTCGAGGCCATGATCGCTCCGGCGTCGGTTCGGCCGCCGGTGGCGACGGCCTCGCGCTGGGCCTGCATGTACGGGGCGTACGACTTGCGGTACAGATCGGCGAGGCCCAACTTCAGCGCGGGATCGTCCACTACCAGCCACCGCCACATCTGCACGTTGCCACCAGCAGGTGCCTGGGTGGCGATGCGGATGCAGTCGACGATCGTGTCGCGCGGAACCTCGCGGGACAGATCGAGCCGTTTGCGGACGGCGCGGGTGGTGGACAGCAGATGGTCGGTTTGAGCGAGATCGAATATGACAGTCATGACGCGTAGAGTACGGGAGGTATCCCGTCCCCGCTGCGATCAGAGGCCACCGAATGACGAAACCCCGTGAGATGTGGCAGGAGGCGTTTGCTGCCTCGACGACGCGTGCGGCCGACTACTCGACCATGTCGGGTGTTCCGCTCGAGCCCGTGTACGGCCCAGCCGATGGCTCCGGGCCGTATCCCGGGCAGTACCCGTACACCCGCGGGCCGTACGCATCGATGTACCGGTCGAAGCTGTGGACGATGCGCATGTTCGCCGGTTTCGGCACCGCCGACGACACCAACTGGCGGTTCAAGGAGATCATCCGCTCCGGCGGCGATGGGCTGTCGACAGCGTTCGACATGCCCACGCTGCTCGGCCTCGACAGCGACGACCCGATGTCGCTCGGCGAGGTCGGCCGGTGCGGGGTGGCTATCGACACCCTCGCCGACATGGAGGACCTGTACGCCGGTATCGATCTGGCCGCGACCACCACGTCGATGACGATCAACTCGCCCGCCGCGGCGATCTTCGCGATGTTCATCGCCCAGGCCGAAAAGACCGGGGTGCACCGTTCGCGTCTCGGCGGCACGTTGCAGAACGACATCTTGAATGAGTACCAGTCGCAAAAAGAGTTATTGTTAAATCCACGCCAGAGCATGCTCCTGGTGCGTGATTCCTTTCTTTTCACCGCGGCCTAGATGCCGCGCTGGCACAGCGTGTCGATCTCCGGCTATCACATTCGCGAGGCGGGCTCGACGGCTGCCGAGGAGCTCGCGTTCACGTTGGCCAACGGTTTCGCCTACATCGAGTTGGCCATCGCGGCCGGCTTGCCGATCGATTCGTTTGCACCGCGACTATCGTTCTTCTTCAACGCCCACATCGATTTCTTCGAAGAGATCGCCAAGTACCGTGCCGCCCGGCGGATCTGGGCGCGCTGGCTGAAGGAGCGCTATGGCGCACAGCTGGAACGGTCGTTGCAGCTTCGCTTTCACACCCAGACCGCTGGGGTGTCGCTCACCGCGCAACAGCCCGAGGTCAACATCGTGCGCACCGCGATCGAAGCGCTTGCCGGGGTGCTCGGTGGCACGCAGAGCCTGCACACCAACTCGATGGACGAGGCGCTCGCGTTGCCGACCGAGAAGGCCGCACGCATCGCCCTGCGCACCCAGCAGGTGATCGCGTACGAAACTAACGTGGCCCACGTTGCCGACCCGCTCGGAGGTTCCTGGTACGTCGAGGAGCTCACCGACGAGATGGAGCGCCAGGCCGAGGCGCTGTTCCAGCACATCGATGACATTGGTGGCGGGTCGATGCTCGAGGGCTGCATCAAGGGCATCGAGGACAACTGGTTCCAGGGCCGCATCGCCGATTCCGCCTACGAGCTCGAACGCAAGTTCAACAACGGCGCCCGCGTCATCGTCGGCGTCAGTAGGTTCACCGAGGGCAATGACGAGATGGGCTCGCTCGACCTGTTGGAGATCACCAACGAAGACGAGGCCAGGCAGCTCAAGCGGCTCGACACGGTGCGCCACGATCGCGACCAGCCCGCCGTCGACGGGGTGCTGCGCAAGCTGGCTACCGAAGCTGCCGACCCCGAGATCAATCTCATGCC
>JANOKQ010000866.1:0-6732 GCA_031419375.1 Acidimicrobiaceae bacterium | reverse complement strand
CGCAGGCACGGATCTCGACGATGCCATCGGCGATTTCGGGCACTTCGAGCTCGAACAATCGCTTGATCAGGCCTGGATGGGTGCGGCTGACCACGATCTGGGGACCCTTGGCGGTCTTGCGCACCTCGACGATGTAAGCCTTGACTCGTGCGCCGGGCTCGGGTCGCTCGAACGGCACCTGCTCGGCCTGGGGCAACAAGCTCTCCACTCGACCAAGGTCGAGCAGCGTGTAGCGAGCATCGGTTTGTTGGATGATGCCCGTGACGATGTCACCTTCGCGGTTGGCGTACTCTTCGAACTTGCGGTCACGTTCGGCTTCGCGAATTCGCTGGCCCATCACCTGACGGAAGGTCGTGGCGGCGATTCGGCCCATCTCTTCCTTGCGCGGGGTGTCGTCGCGCTCGTTGACCCACAGGCCGTCTTCGTCGACGTCGTAGGCGGTGAAGGTGAACTCGAGCGTGTCGGGGTTGATCTCGACGACCACTTCCTCGGCGGCACCGGCACGACGCTTGTAGGCCGTGGCCAGGGCCTCGACGAGCACGTGGAGCAACGTTTCCACCGAGATGTTCTTTTCGTTGGCCAACATCCGTACGGCTTCGGACATGTCGAGACTGCTCATGTTGCCTCCTGCGTGGGTGACGCCTCTACGGGCGATGACGTGGCAGCGGCGGATGCCGTCTGCTCGAGGCCGGCCGCTGGACCAGCCGATGAACCGGCCGACCGTGAACCAGATCTCGGACCGGTCTTGGCTGCCGTTTTTGAACCAGCGAGCTTGGACCCGGCGGGAGCTTTGCCGGGCTTGGGCGCCGGGCCCCAGATGAACATGGTGCGGGCCCGGTCGATCTGGGTGTGCGGGATCCGGCGCTCGGACAGTTCGGCGTCATCGAGACGGATCGTGATGTCGGTGTCGGTCGCGGCAACCAGCACGCCCTGCATCCGCCGTTCACCGTCGAGCGGATCGCGCAAGCGCAAGGCCACGGTCTTGCCAACCTCGCGTTGGTAATGCAACGCGGTGCGCAGTGTCCGTTCCAGACCGGGGCTGGTTACTTCCAGGTTGTACTTGCCCGGCACCGGATCGTCGTGATCGAAATCGCGCGAGATCATTCGGGTGACGAGGGAAATCATCTCGAGGTCGACGCCGCCCTCGGTGCCCGGAGGGGTGTCGATGGTGATCCGCAACGTACCGCCGCGAAACTCGATGTCGTACAGGTCGAGGTGCATCTGAGCCACCAATGGGGCGACCATCCGGGTGACGCGTTCGATGACGGCGTTGTCGCTCATGATGATCCTCCTTCGGCGATTTCGGCACGGGGGCGGCGTGCACGTGACCTGCGTCTTGCTGTCGACCTGGGGTTCTTCAAACAAGAAGGCGTGGACCTGAGGGCCCACGCCTTCGGTTCAGAGAACTCAAGGACTGAACGAGTATATCGGCCGAGGTGCCCGTACCGGCCCGGTAGCCTTCCGCGCCGTGCTCCGCCTCTCCACCCTGTTCGTTCGCACGCTGCGCGAAGATCCCGCCAGCGCCGAGGTGGCGAGCCACCGTCTGCTCGTGCGCGCCGGATACATCCGCCGCGCCGCCCCGGGAGGTTTCACCTGGCTGCCGCTCGGGTGGATCGTGTTCCGCAACGTCGAGCGAATCATCCGTGAGGAGATGGACCGGGAGGGTTTCCAGGAGGTGCATTTCCCGGCGCTGCTCCCCCGCGAGCCGTTCGAAAAGACGGGACGCTGGACCGACTATGGCGACAACCTGTTCCGCCTGAAGGACCGGCGCGGTGCCGACATGCTGCTCGCACCGACGCACGAAGAGATGTTCGCGCTGCTGGTGAAAGACCTGTACAGCAGCTACAAAGACCTGCCGCTGGTGATCTATCAGATCCAAAACAAGTTCCGCGACGAAGCACGGCCGCGCGCAGGGCTGCTGCGCAGCCGCGAGTTCTCGATGAAGGACTCGTACAGCTTCGACCTCGACGACGAAGGATTGCAGGTCAACTACGACAAGCACCGCACCGCGTACCAGCGCACCTTTGAACGCCTCGGCATGCCCTACGTGATCGTGTCGGCGATGAGCGGGGCAATGGGCGGTTCGGCCAGCGAGGAGTTCCTCGCGCCGCTTCCGGTCGGCGAGGACACGTACGTTCGGTGCACGCAGTGCGACTATGCAGCGAACACCGAAGCAGTGCAGGTTGCCCCGCCGGCCGCGCTGGCCCTCGACCACGCGCCGCCGTCACGCGTCGTCGATACGCCCGACACCCCGACGATCCAGACCCTGGTCGATCTGATGAACGGCCGGGCCGATCTGCGGCGCGACGATCGCGACTGGGTCGCGGCCGACACCTTGAAGAACCTCGTCGTCACGTTGCGCCATCCCGATGGCACCTCCAGCGCTCTGGCGATCGGCGTCCCCGGCGACCGCGACGTCGACATGAAACGCCTCGAAGCGCAGGTGGCACCGGCCGAGATCGAGCCGTTCACCGAGACCGACTTCGCGGCGAACCCGCATCTCGTCAAGGGATACATCGGGCCGGAGTCGCTCGGCGAAAGCTCACCGTCGGGCATCCGTTTCGTGGTCGACCCGCACATCGTCGACGGCAGCCGGTGGATCACCGGGGCCAACCAGCCCGGCCACCATGTGGTCGATCTCACGGCCGGGCGCGACTTCACCCCCGACGGGGTGATCGAGGCGGCCGAGGTGCACGGAGGCGACCCCTGCCCGCGCTGCGGCGCGCCGCTCGAGATCGCCAGAGGTATCGAGATCGGGCACATCTTTCAACTCGGGCGCATGTACGCCGAGGCGCTCGGGCTCACCGTGCTCGACCAGAACGGCAAGACGCGGGTGGTGACCATGGGCTCATACGGCATCGGCGTGTCACGTGCGGTCGGCGCGATCGCCGAATTGAACTGCGATGACCGGGGCCTGGTGTGGCCCCGTTCGGTAGCACCGGCTGACGTGCACATCGTGGCCACCGGCAAGGCCACCGATCCCCAGTTGCCCGCCGCTGAAGTGCTCGCCACCGATTGCGAAGCCGCAGGCCTGCGGGTGCTGTTCGACGACCGCGCGGGCGTGTCGCCCGGCATCAAGTTCAAAGACGCCGACCTGCTCGGGGTGCCAACAATCGTGGTCGTCGGCCGCGGCCTCGCCGACGGCATGGTCGAGTTGACCGACCGTCGCTCCGGCGACAAGCGCGATGTGGCCCTCACCGACATCGTCGCCCTCCTCTGCACCCTCGATTGACCCGCCCACAGCGTCGCGCCACCGCGCCGACAACAAGCGCGTTCAGGAGAAGCGGACGTGGCCTTGATCGATCACCGTGCGGTCGCCGACGGAGGTCGTGAACACGGCCTCACCGTCGCCGGTGTTCCATGCCCGGACCGTGAGCAAATCGCCGGGCATAACCGGCGAGGAGAAGCGGCCCTCGACGTGGTCGAAGCGGGTGACGTCGTTGCCGCACAGTGCCCCAAGCAGTCCACGAACGGTGAACCCGTACGAGCACAACCCATGCAGGATCGGCCGGTCGAACCCGCCCATCGCGGCGAACGACGGATCGGTGTGCAGCGGGTTGCGGTCGCCCGAGAGGCGGTAGACGAACGCTTGGTCCGGCGACGTCTGCATCGCGATTTCGTGATCGGGGGCCGAATCGGGCGGCTGATGTTGGCCGCCGGAGGGACCGCGGTCGCCGCCCCAACCGCCCTCACCACGGATGAACACCGACGATCCGGTGGTCCACAGCGGCTCGCCCGAGTCGAGCTTGACCTCGGTCTCCATCACCACGACTGCGGCCTTGACTTTGTCGTACATCGCCACGATCCGGTCCTGCATGACAGCCTTCGCCTCGACGGGGATCGGCCTGTGCAGCGTGATCGACTGCGTGCCGTGCACCAGCATCGCAGAGTTGAACGTGCCGATCTTGCTCATCGAACTGGCACCGCGGGACCCACTATCCGATCCGGCAACGACCGCGAAGCTGGGGTACACCACCTGTTGCACATCGGCGGTGTTCTCGGTCGTGAACGCCAAATCGGCCTGGCCAGCACCGATGCCAACGGCGTATAGCAACGCGTCCTTGGAGTTCCACGAGATGTCGCGGGGGTCGCCGGAAGATCCGACGGCATCAGGGTTCAGTGGCATGGGAGTGGCCTTTCAGCAGGAAAATCGGGAGGTGTTGATGCAGATTGAGGACGGTGAGGGTCGGTGACGCGACGCCGGGTCGCGCTGGCGCGGGTCAGAGGGTCATTGGGGTTGCGGCCAACCGCCGGGTTCGCCGTTCATCCCCGAGTTCTTCCGGGCCTGGACGATCAACTGCTCCACCACAGGACCGAGCTGCGTGGGGTCTTCGATCGGGGCGGTGCGCGGGCCGCGCACCCAACCTTCGGCGATCGCCAGGGTCTGCCCGCTTGCTTCGAACACACGGCCGGTCACACCGGCAGACTCGGCCGAGGCGAGCCAGGTGACGATCGGAGCGATCCAGCGCGGCGAGCGCATCTCGCGAGCCTCGTCAGTCTCCGGCGCCGGCCCGAGCCCTTCGGTCATGCGGGTCAGCGCAACCGGGGCGACACAGTTGACGGTCACTCCGTAACGGGCGAGTTCGAGCGCGGCGATGTTAGAGAACGAGGCGATCCCGGCCTTGGCTGCGCCGTAGTTGGTCTGGCCGGGGTTGCCGTAAATGCCGCTCACCGAGGTGGTGTTGATGATCCGCCCATCGACCGGTTTGCCGGCCTTGAACTGCTCGCGCCAGTACGCAGCAGCCCATCGGCTCGGGGCAAAGGTGCCCTTGAGGTGCACGTCGATGACGGCGTCCCATTCCTGCTCGGTCATGTTGGCCAACACCCGGTCACGCAATATGCCGGCATTGTTGACCACTGCGTGGAGGTCGCCAAAGGTCTCGACGGCGGTGTTGATCAGGCGTTGCGCACCTTCCCATGACGACACGCTGTCGCCGTTGGCAACCGCTTCCCCACCCATCGCAGTGATTTCGTCGACCACCTGCGCGGCCGGGCTGACGTCGCCGCCCGAGCCGTCGATGTTGACGCCGAGGTCGTTGACGACGACCTTGGCTCCATGGGCGGCGAGGCTGAGTGCATGCTCACGACCGATGCCGCGGCCGGCACCGGTGACGATCACCACTCGCCCTTCACACAACTTGCCCATTCCGGTCTCCGATCAATCGAGGTCACGCGCCCGGCGCGTCACCAGCGCGAGTGCCTGGTGCGAGTGCCTGGTGCCAGGGACCGGGTCATCATAAGTTGTGTGACCGCCGGGCATGCCAGTCGGCCGGACTGATCGATGCCACCGCCGCATAACCTGCATCGCTGATGACTAGCGACGCGCGACCAGACGCCGCCGCCACCGAGACGACGCCGGCTCGTACGAGTCCCCGCGGTGAGGCGGCGGCCGCCGGGGCCATGACGACGTTCGATGTGGTCGTCGTTGGTGCTGGTCCGGCCGGCGCGAGCGCGGCAACGACGCTCGCCCGCTCCGGACGATCGGTGCTGATGATCGACAAGGCCGCGTTCCCCCGCGACAAATGCTGTGGCGACGGCTTGACCACGCTTGCCCTGCGTGAGCTGGAACTGCTCGGACTCGATCCGGCGATGGTGCCGAGTTGGTACACGGTGGACGCGGCATGGCTTCGCTCGCCGTCGGGTCGCGAGGTGTGCGTACCGCTGCCGACTGGGCAGGGGATGTTCGCAGCGACGACCCCTCGCCGGGAACTCGACGCGGCGCTCGTCGCGCTCGCTCGCGAGGCCGGCACGGAGGTGTCCGAGGGGCACGCGCTGACTGGTCTGCGCCAATCCGGCGACCACGTCGATATCGACGTTGACGGCCTCGGTTGCGTGCGCACCCGGTACGTGATCGCCGCCGACGGGATGTGGTCGCCGACCCGCAAGCTGCTGGGGCTGGCCGAACCCGGCTACCTCGGCGAGTGGCACGCCTTTCGGCAGTACGCCCGCAACGTGACCGGGCCTGCGGCGACACGACTGTATGTGTGGTTCGAGGCCGATCTGTTGCCGGGGTACATGTGGAGCTTTCCGCTCCCCGACGGCCGCGTCAACATCGGCTTCGGCATCCAGCGCGGCGGCGACCGCAAGGTGCAGGAGATGAACGCGCTGTGGGGCGAGCTGCTCCGGCGGCCGCATGTGGTAGCGGCGCTCGGATGCGATGTCGAACTCGAGGATCGGCACACCGCGTGGCCAATCCCGGCCGGCATCGACCGCGCCGTACTCTCTTCGAGGCGAACGCTGTTCGTCGGCGATGCCGCCAGAGCAACCGACACGATGACCGGTGAGGGCATCGGCCAAGCCGTGCTCACGGGCCGACTAGCTGCCGAGGCGTTGATCGCCGCAGGAGCGATGCAGCCCGAGATTGCGAGGCAGCGCTACCAAGCCGACGTTCGCCACCACCTCCTTGCCGACCACAAGATGTCGGCGATCCTCACCCGTGCGTTGGCCCACCCGCGTGGCGCACGGGGAGCGATACGACTCGTCGGTGCGAGCGCATGGGGCAGCCGCTACTTCGCCAGGTGGATGTTCGAAGACGAACCGAGAGCCCTCCTACTCACCCCCTCCCGATGGCACCGCCACGCCCTGCGCAGGTCAGGCACCTACCGCCACGCCTCCTGCCTCTAACCCGCCCGCACCCGCGCGTCAACCGAGTCCACGCGAGGTCGTCCGAGTCCACGCGAGTCGTCCGAGTCCCCGCGTGTCATCCGAGTGGGGAGAGGGGGATCCGAGTGG
>JANOKQ010000865.1:0-2443 GCA_031419375.1 Acidimicrobiaceae bacterium | reverse complement strand
GCAGCTGTCGGCGTTGAGTGCTTGGGCCAGCGCCGAAGCGGTGAGGTCGCTTGCCCCGCGGCCGAGGGTGGTGATCTCCTTGTCGGTGCTCACGCCCTGGAACCCGGCGACCACACACACCTTGCCCTCCGCGAGACCGGCGCGCACCCGGTCGCCTTTCACCTCGATGATCTTGGCCTTGCCGTGGACATTGTCGGTGATGATGCCGACCTGGCTCCCGGTGAAGCTGATCGCGTCGATGCCGAATTCGTGCAGCGCCATGCACACCAGCGCGGCCGACATCCGCTCTCCGGTGGTGAGCAGCATGTCCATCTCGCGGCCGGGACGGTTGTTGGACACCTGCGTGGCGAGGGCAATCAGGTTGTCGGTGGTCTTGCCCATCGCGCTGACCACCACCACCACGTCGTTGCCGTGACGCTTGGTGAACGCGACGTGTTCGGCGACAGCACGCATCCGATCGGGGTCGGCGACGGAGGTGCCGCCGTACTTCTGCACAATCAGGGCCACGGGTGCGACACGCTACCGAATGGCACCACCGAACTCGCCAAATGCGCCGAATCGAGGATCGATCGCGGCTCTCCCCGTCGCCCAAGTTATGCAGATATTAGCGATATTATTCTCACGAGATAACATCGCTAACATGTGTATAGTTCAGAGGTGGACCCCGTCAGCAACCCGTTCATGCCCGGCGCCGGCAATCCCCCTCCTGAGCTGGCCGGCCGCGACGAGCTGATCGAAGCTGCGATGGTGGCGCTTGAGCGCACGCGTCGCGGCCGCCCGAGCAAGGCGATGCTGCTCATCGGCCTGCGCGGGGTCGGCAAGACGGTGCTACTCGACCGAATTCGGGACCTTGCCGAATCGCGCGGGATGATCACGATCCGCGTCGAGGCCCCCGAGAACCGTTCGCTGCCCGCCTTGCTCGCACCGCAACTCCGGTTGGTGCTGCTGCAGTTGAGCCGCCAGGCCAAGGCGCGCGATGCGGCGATCCGGGCACTCCGGGCACTCACCGGATTCGTCACGGGGCTGAAGCTGAAGTACGGCGACATCGAGGTCGGCATCGACTACGAGGCAGAGCCGGGATTGGCTGACAACGGCGATCTGGACCAGGACCTGATCGCGCTCCTCGATGCAGCAGGGATTGCCGCGCAGCAAGCCGAGACGGCACTGGTGCTGTTCATCGACGAGTTGCAGTACGTCGAAGAACCACAACTCGCGGCGCTGATCATGGCCCTTCACCGCGGCACGCAACGATCGCTCCCGGTGGCCATGTTCGGTGCGGGCCTGCCCCAGTTGCCCGGCCAGATGGGCCGGGCCAAGTCGTACGCCGAGAGGTTGTTCCGCTTCCCCGTTGTCGGACCGCTGACGCACGACGCAGCACGCGACGCATTGGTCAAGCCGATCCGGTCCGAATCGACACGGATCGACGATGACGCGGTCGACGAGATCATTTCGCTCACCCAGGGTTATCCCTACTTCCTCCAACAGTGGGGACAACAGACCTGGGATGTCGCGAGCGGGTCGCCGATCACGCTGGACGACGTCGTTGCGGCAACTCCGCTGGCCATCGCCAGCCTCGACGAGAGCTTCTTCCGAGTCCGCTTCGATCGGCTCACTCCATCGGAACGGCGCTATCTCCGGGCGATGGCTGCGCTCGGCGGCGGCCCCCATCGCTCCGGCGACATCGCCGACATTCTGCAGCGCAAGGTCACCGCGCTCGCTCCCGTGCGGGCCAAGCTGATCTCCAAGGGCATGGTGTGGAGCCCCGGTCACGGCGACACGGCCTTCACGGTGCCGCTGTTCGACGAGTTCATGTGCCGGGTCATGCCCGGCGAGGACTGGGCCAACTGATTCTGCACTGCAGGACTGGGTAGCGTCGACCACCGTGCTCGGCCGTGCCCTCGACGATTCCTACGCCAGCGAGGTGCGTCGGCACATCACCTTGCTCACGGTCGCCCGCCTGTGCGCGAACGCGTGCTACCGGTTCGCGCCGCCGTTCCTGGCCACGATCGCCCGCGGCCTCGACGTTTCGCTCAACGACATTGGGATCGCTGTGGCGATTGCCGAGCTTGCCGGTCTGGCCTCACCGGCGACCGCCCGGTTGGTCGACCGTCTGCACCGTCGCACGGCGATGACCGCAGGGCTTTTGCTCGTCGGCATCGGCACCGTGCTGGCGGCCAGCAGTCAGGGTTTGGTGTGGTTCACCGTCGCCCTGGTGATCATCAGCCAGAGCAAGGTGATGTTCGATCTTGGCCTGGGGTCGTGGATCGCCGATCACGTGTCCTACGACCGGCGCAGCCGGGTGGTCGGCCTCACCGAGACCTCGTGGGCGTTCGGATTGCTGATCGGGGTCAGCGCGATGGGCCTTGCCACCGAATCGAAAATGGAAGCGCTCTACCGTGACGTGCGCATGATTGCGATACCCGACGGCACCAATGAAATCCTC
>JANOKQ010000864.1:0-1636 GCA_031419375.1 Acidimicrobiaceae bacterium | reverse complement strand
AACGGTCCGGTGAATCAGGCTGGCCGCGGCATTGCGCCGGCCCTCGCGACCGGCAACACCGTCGTCGTCAAACCGTCCGAATTCACCTCGGTCACGATGCTCGAGCTCGCGCGCATCGCAGTCGAGGAGTGCGGACTGCCGCCGGGCGTGATCAACGTCGTCATCGGCACCGGGCCCGAGCTCGGCGGCGCACTTACCGCGCACGAGTCGGTGCGCAAGATCTCCTTCACCGGGTCGGTGCGCGGCGGCCAGGAGATCGGCAGACTCGCTGCCGAACGCATCGTCCCGGTCGGCCTCGAGCTCGGCGGCAAGTCGCCGACATCGTCTTTGCGGACGCCGTCCTCGACCTGGCGGTTCCGGGCTCGATGAGGGCCTTCCTGTTCAACGCCGGGCAGGCGTGTTCTTCGGGATCGCGCTGCCTGGTTGAGCGACCGATCCACGACGAATTCGTGCGCCGCCTGAAGGTCGAACTGGATCAGGTGAAGATCGGCAGTGGCGAGGGCTCGACCGTCGGCCCCATCATCACCCGCGCACAGTACGACAAGCTGCAGTCCTATTGCGCGCTCGCCAAAGCCGAGGGCGTGCGCGCCCATGAGGCCGGGGTGCTCGAAACCGTCGCCGGCGAGGAGGAGGGCTGGTATGTGCGGCCCCGTGTCTTCACCGGCGTGAGCAACGACATGCGCGTCGCGCGCGAGGAGATCTTCGGCCCGATCCTGTCGGTCATCCCCTTCGACGACGAGGCTGAGGCGGTCCGCATCGCCAACGACACCGAATACGGCCTGGTCGCCGGCATGTGGACGGCCAACCTGTCACGCGCGCACCGCCTCGCCGCGCTGCTGCAGGCGGGCTAGGTGTTCGTCAACGAGCACTACGCCGGCGACGTGGAGACGCCCTTCGGCGGCTTCAAGAAGTGCGGCATTGGCCGCGAGAAGGGCGTCGATGCGCTGCTGCACTACACCCAGGTGAAGTGCGTGACAGTGAAGCTGTGGCGGTGCATGGCGGCGCGGCAAAGGCGCGCTCTGCACCTGGCGCCGCGAACGCCTCCTCGACAGGCCTGCATCGGTGTGATCGCCGAGGTCGCCATCGGCAGTACCTTGGTACCCGTCGGTGGTGGTACGGCACCCACGTGCGTCCACGACTGCAATGCGTCAGAGACCGTGAGGTCGAAGCCCGGCTCCGACCAGCAGCACCCGCTGCACACCCGACGCTCGACACGCGACACGCTACACGCGACACGCGAGCGTCAACAAAGGGCCGGTTGCTGGTCTATGCAGCTGAGCAACATTTGACCGGTGCAGGATCCAAAACAGACACCCAGCGCGACGCATGTGCCGAACCCACGCTCTGCTCCGCGATCAGAGCGATCGACGAACGGATCCGACCACGACGATGTGGTCCAGAGCGGCTGATGCTGCCGGTATTGCTCGGTCCTGCGCGAGTTGAAACTGCGCACAGCGTAGGCTTCCCTCTCGCACCTGAGGCCGGTACCGGCTTGTCTCTTCGTGGCGACCTTCGACCCGACGGTTGAACGAACGCAAAACGAGGGAGAGCGACGGACGGAGTTCGTCCGTCGATCCCTTCATCGTCATGGCCAAGTTGCACGCGCGTCGAGCAGGTTCATCGTGAGGTGCCGCGC
>JANOKQ010000863.1:0-3396 GCA_031419375.1 Acidimicrobiaceae bacterium | reverse complement strand
GTTCAACCAGCAGTTGTATTGGATGGTCCAGACAGCGGGGTCTCCATCCACCTCGCCCCCGACGGGAGGTGCAGGAAACCTCGTGTTGGACAGTCGGTGGAATGCCTGGAAGTGGGACAACGGGCTTCCGGCTTCGCCAATGGTGCTCGTTTCGCCGCCAGGGGGGTTTGAGTGGTCACCGCCGGCGGAGGTGCTGTTGACCGCAGGGGCGCTCACTGCGGCGGATCCCGAGGGTGATCTGGTGTATTACCGGTTCATTGTCCGTGAGCAGGGCGCAGTGGGTGTTTCGACGCGGTCGAACTGGTTATCGGCCACGCAAGGCGCGAACACGGTGTGGCGGATCCCCGCTGATGCGCCGTTGACACCGGGGTTGATCTATGAGTGGTCGTTCGAGATGGCCGATACTCAGTCGATTGCCTACGGTGCTGGGATCAACGCGGCACCTCTCAGTCGGTCGGCGCGTTTTGAGCAGCGTCTCGGTTCGACGGGTCCGTCTCCGTTCCAGTCGGCTGGTCCGGTCACTGTGAACTTGGCGAACGGCAACTTGTACACGTCGGTTCCGACGGTCGGATTTTCGACGGTCGGCGGTGCGCTCGGCGCGAACCTGGAGTACAACTCGATCCGGCGTGACACCGGGCTACGCGGCCGTTACACAGCGGCGGTTCCCGGGGGAGTGAAGACGATGGACAGGGTTGATCCGGTGATCAACTTCTCCTGGGGCTACGAGGGCCCCGCCCCGGATTTCCCTGCTGACGAGTTCAACGTCACCTGGACCGGTTGGATCACTGTTCCAACGACCGGTGTCTACTACATCGGTGCCGGCGGCGACGACCATGTGGACGTCACCATCGGCGGGATCACCGCGTACAACATGACCTTGTGCTGTGTGGAGGGCACCTTCCCGCTGACGCAGTATCACCTCGCGGACGGTGGTGTGGTCAGGAACATGGTCAATGACAACGTCGGCACCTACCAGGGTGTGACGATGAATGCCGGTACCCCGTACCCGATCACGGTGAACTACAGCGAAGCGTTCGTGGTTGCCCACATCGAGTTGTACATCGGAACAAACCGGCTGTTGCTGTCGGAGTTGCCGTCGGCGTGGTTGTCGCCCGACGCGCGCGTGCTTCCTGATGGATGGACGCTCGACACGGGTGCCGGTCAGTCCGCCGAGTATGTATCAGCGATGGTGCAGGCCAACCAGGTGATCCTGACCCGCGCCAATGGTGAAGCGATCGGCTACGAGCAGTCCGGTACCGGCGGTTTCGTCGCCCCTGCGGGTCAGCTCGACAAAGTCACCCAGCTCGCCAGCGGGGCGGTGCAGATTCTCGCCGCTGACGGGGGTGTGTACACGTTCTTGACGACAGGCCAACTCGACACCTACACCCCGCCGGTGGATTCCGGAACGGCGACGACGCCGACGACGACGTGGGTGACGATGGCGGGTAGCGCACAGCGACTCACCGCGCTGACCGACCCGATATCGGGTAAGGCGCTCTCCTACACCTACCACGGTGGTATCGGGGGGACCTGTCCCGCACCGCCGTCCATGAGTGTGTTCCTGGCTGCGAACAGCCCGTCGCTGACCGGGATGTTGTGTGCGGTCACCAGACCGGGGGGCGAGCAAACACAGCTGTTCTACGTCGCGACGGGCAGCGTTGTTCGTCTCGCCCGGGTCGTCAATCCTGGCAATCAGATCGCCGATTTCGAATGGACCGCGCCGGAGGGCAACGTTGTGCTTACCGGTGTTCGGACACCGCTGCTGGCCGACCTGCTGATCGCCGGCAAGATTGCCGCTACGGACCGATGGACGATCGGCTACACCGCTGGTCGGGTCACCTCGATCAACGCCCCCATCTCAATGCCTCGTCCGGCACTGCCGGCCACGGCACCACCGACTGAGGGTGTTGAGCAGATCACCTGGCTGAACACGACCGAGACCGCCGTCAAAATCAAGAACCTCGACGCGATCCACGGCGCCGCTGCTTGGGACCGGTACGTGCAGTTCGATACTCATGCCCGCTGGGAGGGCGACTGGACCGCGCACGCCGGGACAGCATTCGGGACGAAGAACAACAGTCGTGAACGCACCGCTGTCTGGCACGCGACCGCCGATGTGATGCTCGAATCCAGGGCCAACGGGCGGATGACGTCGTATGTGTACGACTCCCGGTTGTGGTTGACCGACACCTACGGCCCAGCTGCTGCGTCGTGTTTCAACACGACCACCCGGGTCCCGAATGGTTCATGCACGTCGCCGTCGGTGGCGCATTCCCGCACCGATTACGACACCACGCTCATTGGCGGCGGCGGCCAGGTGGCGATGACCGGATTGAGCGCGACGAACTTCGCGACGAACAACTTCACCGGCCGCCCTGTTTCGGTCGGCACGGTTGCCACCACCAATGCGTTCACGCTCAGCTGGGGTGCCGAGGCACCCGTAGGTGTAGGGGTTATCGACAACTGGTCGACCCGTTTGACGGGTGAGATCAATTTGCCGGTCGCCGGGACGTGGGGGTTCTGGATCACGATGCTCGACGTGTCCGATCAGGCTTCGTTGTACATCGATGATCGGCCGGTGATCACGCTGCAGCCCGGAGCGAACTGGGCGTGTTGCGGGTTCGTGTCCTACGGCAACGTGCCCGGCGATCCGTTGACAGCAGGTCTACACCGGATCCGTGTCGAGTACGTCGACGGCACCGGGAACGCGTTGGTCCAGCTGAACTGGAATATGCCAGGTGTCGGTAACCAGGTGGTCCCATCGTCGTCGTTGGCACCTCGTTATGGGTTGGCGACGCGGACCACGGTTGATGATTCGGCGGGTGCACCGAGCTCGGTCACTCATACCCGCTACGACCAGGGTTGGGATCCGGCGTACGGTTTGGCCACCTCAACGGTGATCGATCCGGCCGGTGTCGCCTTGACCAACAGCACCACCTACGAAACCGTGTTGCGCCGACGGGCGTCACGCACACTGCCCGGGGGCAACACCAACTCCTATTCCTACTACGGCAACACCGAGGGATCCCCGGCGGTCGTGTGCCCTGACGGGGCAACAATTGCTGCTGGGATCAACCAGGGCGGGGCGTTGCGAACGTCGACGTCACCTGCCCCTGCCAGCGGTGCGGCCGTGGTGTACACAAGCGTGTACGACATTTTGGGTCGGCCGGTAGCGTCTCGTGTCGGTGCGGATCCGTGGTCGTGTACCACTTACGACGCCCGCGGTCGTGTGGTCAAGGTGTCCACCCCGGCCAGGGGTGCGTTCCCGGCCCGGAATGTGGTCACCACCTACTCAGATACCGTCGAACCGCAAACGGTGGTGTCTGATGCTGCCGGTTCGGTCACGTCCCGTACCGATTTCTTGGGTCGTGCGCTGGAGTACACCGACACCACCGG
>JANOKQ010000862.1:0-5407 GCA_031419375.1 Acidimicrobiaceae bacterium | reverse complement strand
GCCGCCGGCCTCGACCCGCGTCCGGTGTCTGGGCGCCAGGAGTGGTTGGAAAGCGAAGTGAACCGTGTCATCTGGTCGACACCGGCCTGACCGATGAGCAACCATCAGCGCCTCGTTGCCGGCGTGGACTCGTCCACGCAGTCCACACTGGTCGAGATCCGCGACCTCGAAACGGGTGTGGTGGTCGCGTCCGGCCGGGCTGCGCATCCAGCCACCACCCCGCCGCGATCCGAGCAGGACCCGCACACCTGGTGGCAGGCATTCGAGACCGCGTGGGCCGCGGCCGGGGCACCGCTGGTGGAGGCGATCAGCGTTGCCGGGCAACAGCACGGGATGGTCGCCCTCGACGCCGACCGTGCGGTGGTCCGCCCGGCCAAGCTGTGGAACGACACCGAGTCGGCGCTCGATGCCGGCTGGTTGGTGAAGCAACTGCCCGGCCGCGGGGCTGACTGGGCTGCCGCCGTGGGCAGCGTGCCCGTCGCCGCGTTCACCGCAACCAAGCTGTCGTGGCTGCACCGCAGCGAACCCGAATCGTGGCGACGGTTCGCGCATGTGCTGCTACCTCATGACTGGCTCACTGCTTGCCTGACGGGCGGCCTGATAACGGGCCAGTTGGTGACCGACCGGGGCGATGCGTCGGGAACCGGGTACTGGTCGCCGGCAACGGGGGAGTACCGCTGGGACCTGCTGGCGTTGATCGACAGCGAACTCGACTGGGCTGCAGTCGTGCCGCGAGTTGCGGGACCAACCGAGGTGGTCGGCATGTGGAACGGGGCCAAGGTGGCCTGCGGTACCGGTGACAACATGGCTGCCGCGCTCGGGCTCGGGCTGGGAGTCGGCGAGGCGGTGATATCACTTGGTACATCCGGAACCGCGTACACCGTGGCCGACCGCCCGAGCGCCGATCCCACCGGCGCGGTCGCCGGGTTCGCTGACGCGACCGGCCGTTTCCTGCCGCTGGTGTGCACGCTCAACGCGACGAAGGTGACCGACGCAGTCGCCCGGCTGCTCGACGTCGACCACGCCGGTTTCGAGCGATTGGTGCTCGACGAGCCTGCCGGTTCCGCACCGACGATGCTGGCCTACTTCGACGGCGAACGCACGCCGGATCTGCCCACCGCCGCCGGTGTGCTGAGCGGAATCCGCAGTGACGTCACCCGCGGGCAGTTCGCCCGGTCGGCGGTCGAGGGGGTGGTCTGCGGCCTCCTCGACGCGCTCGATGCGCTGGCGAGGCACGCGCCGGTCACGTCGGTGGTGCTCACTGGGGGCGGCGCTCGTAGCGCTGCGTATCGGCGGGTGTTCGCCGAGCTGTGCGACCTGCCGATCAGCGTGACACCCGCTGCCACGGGGGCCGCCGAAGCCGTTGCAGCCGGCGAAGCCGTTGCAGCCGGCGCATGTGTGCAGGCCGCAGCCGTCGCCGAAGGCGTGGGTCATGCCGACATCGTTGCGCAGTGGGGCCTCGGAGGACGCGAACACGTCGGCGGGGTGGAGGCACCGCACGCAGGCATCGTGCGTGACCGCTACCGCGAGCTCCGACTCGCCATGCACCCGTTGTCGTGACCGGCACTGACCAACCGTGAACGGCGACGACCCCTTCGCTGTGCTTGGGCTGACCAGAGATGCCGCACTGGCTGATGTGCGGGCAGCGCGCCGGCGTTTGGCGTTCGAACGTCATCCTGATCGCGGGGGCAACGCCGAGGCAATGCAAGCGCTCAACATCGCGTTCGAAGCATGTGTCGCGCACCTCACCAATCGTCGTCCGCTGCCCCCGCCCACCAGCCCTGTGCCCACCAGCCCTGTGCCGGCGGGCAGGCAGGCCTGGGGGCGAGGGGGTCGCTTCGTCGATCAGGATTCACCGTCGTTCACGGTCGACGCGCTGCCAGCGGAAACGTTCGAGGCGATGCTGGTTGCGCTGTCGTGGATCGGCGAACTGGTCGACGACGACCCGCCGTACCGTCTGGAGTGCCACCTGAACGAGCCCGAGCCGTGCTGGTGCCGGCTCGATGTGGTGCCCGATGCGGGCGGCAGCACGGTGAGCATCACCGTCGTGTCGGCCGCCACCGGCGACCGCGTGTCGGCCGAGGCGGTGCGCGATACCTGGGTCGATCACCTCAACCGGATCGGCCGCCCGACGCCTTGAGCAACCGGTCGCGGATTGCGTGGCCGAGCCCGTCAGCCGGGGGGAGCACGGCCACGACGGCTGCGTCACCGCGTCGGTCGGCGTCGCGCAGCCACTGGTACAGGTTGCGCGCGTAGGTCACGAGGTCGACGCCGTCGCCGAGGACCGGAGCGGAGAGTTCGTCGGCGAGTTTTCGGGCGGCGCCGGCATCCTCGGCCAGCACCACCCGGCAGGCGGGGGCGTAGTGCGAATCGAGCATGCCCGGAGCGCGGCTCGCGCCATCGGGTGCGCCCGGCGGTGCGCCGAGCAACGCGTGGATCTGTTCGGCTGTGATCGCTCCGGGGCGCAGCACCTGCGGCGGGTCCGTGGTGCAGTCGACGATCGTGCTCTCCACCCCGACCGGGCATGGCCCGCCGTCGAGTACGAAGTCGACCTCACCGCCGAGGTCGGCAACCACATGCGCGGCGGTCGTCGGACTCACCCTGCCGAAACGGTTGGCTGATGGTGCTGCCAGCCCGCCGCCGAAACGGCGCAACAGCTCGAGGCTCAGCGGGTGGGCGGGCACGCGCAACCCGACCGTCGGCCGCCCCCCGGTCACCTCCGCAAGCACGCGCTCAGCACGCGGCACCAGCACGGTGAGTGGCCCGGGCCAGCACGTGTCGGCCAGCACCCGCGCTGTCGTCGGCGGCGCGCTGGACCAGGCGTCGAGTTGGGAGGCGCTGGCCAGGTGAATGATCAGTGGGTGGTCGGCGGGGCGGCCCTTGACCGCGAAGATTCGCCGCACCGCGATCTCGTTGTCGGCATCGGCGGCAAGGCCGTAGACGGTCTCAGTGGGGATCGCCACGAGCCCGCCGTTGCCGAGCACCTCGAGCGCCCGATCAATATCGGTCATGTGGGGCCTGGGCTCACGCGGGTACCTGGGCTCACGCGGGTACGGCGTCGATGAACTGCAACGCTGCGTCGATGAAGCCGAACGACTCCGGTGTGGCGAAGTGGTCGACGTTACGTAGCACGATCAGCGAACCGTTGGGGAGCGCCTCGGCCAAGGGGTCGCCCGGTCCGGCGAAGTCGCGGTCACCGATGACCACGAGCGTCTGGCACGTGGCGGCGGCGATGAGTTCGGGTGTGAACTCACCACTGCGGGGCCGCTTCATCACCGCGGTCAGGGCGACGAGGTCGTTACCTGGCTGGGTGCCGTAGTTCGCGAACAGCCTGGCGATGTTGTCATCGGCCGGGGCGGTGCCTTCGAGACCGGCAATGATCCGCAACGTGTGTGCATCGTCGCGCTCGAACACGTTCTGGCCGATGCCGGCCAGCACCAGCCGTCGGAAACGGTGCGGCTGCGCGCAGGCAACTCGCAGCAGCGTCATCGCCCCGAGCGAGAAACCGACTGCGTCGACCGGCTCGTCGGGCATCGCCTCGAGTACCCGCGTGGTGAGATCGGAGTACGCCGCGGGGTCGTGGGGCTTGGGGGCTTCGCCGTGGCCGAGCAGGTCGACGCCGATCACGGGCCGACCCGCATCGGCGAGCAAATGGGTGAAACCGCTGGAACCCCAGGTGGTGGCGAACGAACCGCCCCAGCCGTGCACGAGGACTACGGGTGTCGACATGTCCCGAACCGTATCCGCGCACCATCACCGATCGGGGCGTTCGAGCCGATCGGGGCGTTCGCTGCGGGCCAAGCCCGATAGCCTTCGTGCGCCGCTTCAACGGTCGGTCTGGTTTGGCCGGGGAGAATCGCTCGAGGGAGCTGCCACCTAATGAGGATGCTGAACGACGCTGGCGCCTTCGATCTCACGTACAACGACGTGTTCATGGTGCCAAGCCTGTCGGCGGTGCCGTCACGCTTCGACGTCGATCTCACCACTCCGGACGGCCTTGGCACGACGATCCCTGTGGTGGTGGCCAACATGACCGCTGTAGCCGGGCGGCGGATGACCGAGACGGTGGCCAGGCGGGGCGGGATCACCGTGTTGCCCCAAGACATCCCCCTCGATGTGATCGAGACGGTGGTCGCCTACATCAAGACCCGCCACACCGTGTACGACACCCCGATCACGCTCACCCCGCACGACACCGTCGGTGATGCGCTGCAGTTGATCCACAAACGGTCCCATGGTGCCGTTGTGGTTCTCGATGGTGATCGTCCCGTGGGGATCTTCACCGAGCACGACGCGAACGGGTTCGACCGGTTCACCCAACTGCGCAACGTCGGCCGCCGTGACATCATCACCATCTCGGCCGGCACCGCTCCCGAGGAGATCTACGAGCGGCTGTCGGGCGAGCGTTTGTCGGTGGCTCCGGTGGTGGACGACGATGGGCTACTGATCGGCTGCGTCACCCGCACGGGGGCGCTGCGCAGCACCATTTACCGGCCCGCGGTCGATGCCGACGGCCGGCTGCTCGTGGCGTGTGCCGTCGGTATCAACGGCGACCCCGCGGCCAAGGCCAAGGCGTTGTTGGCGATGGGTGTCGACGTGCTGGTGATCGACACTGCGCACGGCCATCAAACCAAGACGCTGCGAGCGATTGAAGCGGTCCGTGGCGCGGCACCGAACACTTCGATCGTGGCCGGCAACGTCGTGACGGCCACGGCAACGCGCGAGTTGATCGAGGCGGGTGCCGATGTGATCAAGGTCGGTGTCGGCCCGGGCGCGATGTGCACGACGCGAATGATGACCGGCGTCGGGCGGCCGCAGTTCTCCGCAGTTGTCGAATGCGCCGACGAGGCCCGCCGGTTGGGCAAGCACATCTGGGCCGACGGCGGCGTGCGCTACCCGCGCGATGTCGCACTCGCGTTGGCCGGCGGGGCCGCCAGCGTGATGTTCGGCTCGTGGCTCGCCGGCACGTACGAATCGGTTGCTGACACGCTGCGCGATCTGGACGGGCGGCTGTACAAGGAGAGCTTCGGGATGGCCAGCAACCGTGCGGTGAAGAGTCGGACCAGGCAGGAGACGGCGGTCGAGCGAGCCCGCAAGGAGCTGTTCGAGGAGGGCATCAGCTCGTCGCGGATGTACCTCGACCAAGCTCGCCCTGGCGTGGAAGACATCATCGACGACATCGTCGCGGGTGTGCGCTCGGCGTGCACCTATGCCGGTGCGGCCACGATTCCCGAGTTCGCCGACCGGGCCGTCGTCGGGGTGCAGAGCGCTGCCGGATACAGCGAGGGCATGCCGCTCGGGACGAGCTGGTAGATGCGGGTCATCGCCATCGACGGCCCTGCGGGGGCCGGCAAGAGCACGATCGCGAGAGCGCTCGCGGCGCGGCTCGGGATGGACTACCTCGACA
>JANOKQ010000861.1:0-3420 GCA_031419375.1 Acidimicrobiaceae bacterium | reverse complement strand
GCCACAGCAGTACTTGGCCGTCCTTCACATGAGAGACGCCACACAAGTTCGGCTTCTTGCATTCTCCCGCACGTCACGCAGCGAAGTCGAGGCGGAAATCACAAAACTTTGCAGCAGACTCCCACGGTGGAATGGCGGAATTGATTCGGATCGACCCTGGTCAACGCCTAAGGACGCGTCAAGTTCAGATCAAATCGGTGGGCCGGACGACGGTCATGCCGGGAAGTGACGAGATTGCCATGATCTGCACCCCGGCGTGGTTCAACGACGCAAGGGTATTTGTATAGCGGGTGGGTTGCCCAGCACCGTGCGAGCGACCCACGAGCGAAGTGGAGCGAAGGGATCGACGAGTCCGTTCACTGCTGCCATCAGGTCCCGGTCAGCGGCGGGAGGAAGGGCTCGGGGCAAGGGCCGATCGAGGCGGGGGACGTCGCCAGCGAACACGAGTGTGAGTTCGACGGTTTGATTTGGCCCCATCGCGACGGGTTGTTCTGGCCCCATCTGGGTGGTGATGTTAGCGGTGTGTTGGGGTGGGGCGGGGTTATTTTTGGGGGGTGATGTCGGTGTGTGTGACGGGTTCGTCGCAGTGTGGGCATGGTCCGCCGGGGCCGAGGCGGCGGCACCAGGTGTTGCATTCGTGGCAGCGTTGGGTTCCGAGGTAGCGGGTTTCGCATTCGGGGCATTGGTAGACGGTGTCGGTTTTGGCGGGCAGGGCCGGTGGTGTGGGTGCTGCTCGGCGGCGGCGCCAGGCGGTTTGGCGGCAGGCGTCGCTGCACCATTGTTGGCGGCCGACGGCTGTGAAGGGGGTGCCGCATTGGCCGCATGTTGTCGTCGCGGTGTCGTTACGCACGCTCATGTGTGGGTTTGGTTGTTGAGCCGGTAGCTGATGGTGCCGGTTTGGATGATGTGGGCGCGGTAGGTGATGCGGTCGACGACGGCGGCGGTTCTCTTGGCCGGTCGCGGTCGGCGCGCGAGAACATGCCCGGGCCTCCCGATCCACCGATCGGAGGCAGCGGTACCTGCGCCGCATCGCCGACCGCAGTTCGAACGGCTGCGTCTGCCAGGGCAGGAACTACGTCGATCATCTCGGTCGTCAAGCAAGCCGCCGCGCCATGGTCGATCGCGACGGAGCCCGACCCACCCAGCGCATCGTCGAGGGAGCAGTTTGGTGGCTCGTCAGGCGTGGGTGCGCGGTAGACGGTCGAGGAAGCGGAGTGCGGCATTGGACGATTCGCTGCGCCACAGGGCGACGACGTCGCCGGGGTCGGTATCGATCTGAGCGGTGATCGCGTCGGCCATGTGGGCGATGTGGGCATGCTGCTTGTCAAGCGTCGGGGTGATGTCAATGTCGCAGATGTCGCCGATGATCAGCTTGAGGAGCAGCTCGCTGCGCAGGTCGCGCAGGTGGACGACGGGGGTGGCGAGCCACTTGCGGAGTTGGGCGCGACCGGTGCGGGTCGCGGCAAGGATCGTGCGGTTGCCCCCGGCGATGCCGGGCTCTTCACCGACGGCGTGGATGTAGCTGCGGACGGCGAGTTGGTCGAGGGATCGGTAGGTGAGCGCACGGGACAGCGACCACACACGGCCGACGTCACCGCCAGGTTTGAGGCGTGCTGCGATCGCGAACCCGTGGGTTGGTGTCGGGTAGAGGATGCCGAGGCAGGCCCATTCACCGAGGAGGAGTTGTTGTTCGGGCGTTCGTCCCACGCTCACATGGTCGCATCTCTGAGCGGGTTGATCGGGCATCGGTGCTGGGCGCGGGTGTGTTGAGGGGCTGAGCGCGGTCCACAGGATTCCGGCGATGAGGCTTTCGGAGTCTGGATTCGTTGACTGGTGCCGAGAATGGGGTTCATGCCGGGTACACCTCGATGTCGGTGGCTTTGACGGATGCGTGGATGTCGTCGCCAGGTCGTAGCCGAAGCGCCTCGAGTGCGGCGACGGTGATCTCGGCAGTGAGCGGGAGTTGGCCGTCGATGCCGATTCGGACGCGGTCGCCGAGCCGGTCGATGTCGGCGATCGTGCCGCTCCACGTGTTGCGGACGCTCGATCCGGCGCCGGGTTCGCGCACGAGCGAGATCGAGTGCGGTCGGATCACAGCGAACGACGGCCCGGGCAACGCGTCGGCAATCACGACATGAGCGCCGGTGCCGGTGGCGAGTACCCCGTTTGTGACGACACCGGTGACGAGGTTGACCCCGACCAGGTCGGCCACGTAGCGAGAGCGGGGGTGGGCGGTGACCTCGGCGAGTGTGCCGACTTGGACGATGTGGCCGGCGTCGAGGATCGCGACTCGGTCGGCGAGCGCGTAGGCATCGACCGGGTCGTGGGTGACGAGGATCCGCATCCCTTCGAAGGTTTCGAGATGTCGGCGCAGATCGCGCCGGACGCTGCTGCGCGTTCCGGCGTCAAGCGCAGCAAGGGGCTCGTCGAGCAGCAACAGGCGCGGGTTGGTCGCGAGCGCCCGGGCGAGCGCGGCGCGTTGTGCCTGGCCGCCCGACAGCGAGCGAGGTCGTTGATCGGCGTAGTCGGAGAGCCCGACCCGGTCAATCCATTCGCGGGCGGCGCGACGGGCGGCGCCTTTCGGGGTTTTGCGGGCACGGAGCCCATAGGCAACGTTTTCCAGGACCGTCATGTTCTCGAACAGCAGATAGTTCTGAAAGACGAACCCGATCGGGCGGTCCTCGGGTTCGATGAACGTGTCGGTAGCTGGCTCGTCGACCACAATGTCGTCGACAGCGATGCGTCCCGCGTCGATTGGGATGAGGCCCCCCACGCAGCGCAGCACGGTGCTCTTTCCAGCGCCGTTCGGGCCGAGCAACGCGAGCAACTCGCCCGGCTTGACGTCGAGGTCGGCTTGGAGATCGAGCGTGCCGAGCCGCAACGCGAGCTTCGCCGACAGGGTCATACAAGCACTGTTGCCGATGGCCGGTCGCTGCGACCGAACCAGCGATCACGAAGCCCGACGAGGACTGCGAAGGAGATAGCGATCAGGACCAGGGCGAGAACGATTGCTTCCTCGGGGTTGGTCTCCAATGCCAGGTAGACGGCGAGCGGCATGGTCTGTGTCGTGCCGGGAAAATTGCCGGCGAAGGTGATCGTCGCCCCGAACTCGCCGAGCGCCCGCGCCCACGCGAGCACGGAGCCGGCGGCGAGCGCCGGGCGGATCGCGGGCAGCGTCACCCGTCTGAACGTGTACCACCGTGATGCGCCAAGCGTCCTTGAAGCGTCTTCGAATCGATGATCGAGCTGCCGCAACGACGCCTCGACAGTGATCACCAGGAACGGCATCGCCACGAATGTCTGGGCGACCACAACCCCAGCGGTCGTGAACGGCAACCGAAAATCGAACCAGCGATCCAAGTATTGGCCGACCAGACCACGTCGGCCAAGCGCAAAGAACAGTGCGACGCCGCCGACCAC
>JANOKQ010000860.1:0-1639 GCA_031419375.1 Acidimicrobiaceae bacterium | reverse complement strand
CAGTGATAGCCGATCTGGCGCGCCGCGGCCGTCAGTGCGTCGCGGTGGTCGGGGTGGGCGATGGCGATGAGGGCGGCGGCGCGACTGCGTATCGAACGGCCGCGCAGCTCGGCGACACCCCATTCGGTGGCCACCTTGTCGACGGTGTTTTTCAGGGTGGTCACCACATCGCCAGCAGCGAGTTGCGGCACGATCTTCGACACGGCGCCGTCTTTCGCCGTGGAGTGCAGGACGACAAAGCCCTGGCCGTCGCGCGAGTACATCGCGCCCCGGGCGAAGTCGGCCTGCCCGCCGCTCGACGAGTAGTAGGCGCCCGGAACTGTCTCCGAAGCGCACTGGCCCAATAGGTCCACAGCGATCGTGGCATTGATCGAGACGAAGCCGGCCTCCTGGGAGATGACACGTGGGTCGTTCACGTACCGCACGGGCCACAGCTCGAACGCAGTGTTCTCGTCCAAGAAGTCGTACAGCCGACGCGTTCCGAGCGCGAACGTGCCGACAACCTTGGTGCGGTTCAACTGTTTGGCGACACCGGTGACGACGCCGAGCTCGACGAGATCCATCACGCCGTCGGAGATGAGCTCGGTGTGCACTCCGAGATCGCGATGGTCGACCAACGCGGCGAGGATCGCATTGGGGATCCCGCCAATGCCGATCTGCAGCGTCGAGCGATCGCGAATCCGCTCTGCGACCAGATCGGTAATGCGCCGATCAGCGTCGGTCGTCGCAGGAGGCGCAACGTCGATGAGCGGATAGTCGGCTTCTGTCCACCCGATGACCTGGCTGATGTGGACCTGATTTCGGCCAAACGTGCGCGGCATTTGGGTGTTCGCCTCCAAGAAGAAGCGGGCCCGCCCGATGAACGACGACACGTAGTCGGCATTCAGCCCGAGGCTGAAGTAGCCGTGACGGGTCAGGCGGTGATGCCGCCGCAAGCACCAACGGATCGGAGGTTGCGCCGAGCAGGATCGCCCGCATCTCGGAGAAGTTGTTCGGCACCAAGTCGAGGGTGCCCGCGTGGAAGCATGGTCGCGTGACGTGCGACAGGAAGTACGAGACGTGTCGCAGCCGGTCGTTGAACGCACCATGCAGGTACGGTCGATCACGCAGCGCGTGCATCTGATGGATTCGACAGTTCGATAACGAGTCGGCGTTTCGCTCGATCACGTCGAGCAGTGTGACCGGCTCGCCGTTCGCCAGCGGAACGATGATGTCACAGCCCGCTCCGATGTGTTCGAGGACGGCGTCGCACGGCGATGACGCGACCATTGGTCGCAGGAAGGGTCGGCCCGTCATGTCACCAGTCAAGCTTGATTTTGCGGGTGCGTGATCACAACCGGGCACGCGGCTGCGTCAGAAACTGTGAGAGCGACCGACCCGAACAACGCTGTCTTGAAGCCGTTGCGACCTCTCGATCCGATGACCCCGAGGTCGGCATCCTCGCTGGCCCGGATGAGTGCCCCGGCGGCAGGTCCCTCGACGAGCTCAGCGGTCACCCGTGAAGTCGTCCGGGGTCGACACTCGGCGACCGCCCGATCAAGAACCTGTTGCGCTTGCTCGTGCTGGCGTGCTTCGCGAGCCTGCACGATGCACAGAACTGATCCGTGGAGGTTTGCCTCAGCGCACGCCCATTCGAGAG
>JANOKQ010000859.1:0-4633 GCA_031419375.1 Acidimicrobiaceae bacterium | reverse complement strand
CGCGTCGTCGGGATCGCCGACGTTGTCGGCAGTCACTAGCATCTGCGGGCGGCCGCCATCAGCTTCGACAACCTCCATACCGAGCAAGGTACGAGCGATGATGTCAACAGCGACCCAGCCGAACTGGTCGGGTGCCTCGGCGGTCCACGCCGAGTTACCGCCCGTGGTCAACTCCAAGAAGTTGTTCACATCAGCTGCGCCACCGGCGATCTTCACATCGTCGAGGCCCGCTGCCTTCAGCGCGGACGGCAAGCCCGGGATGAACGCACCGTCGGTCGTGATGACGTACTTGATGTCGGGGTCTTTCTGGAGTGCCGAAATGATCGTCGGGACGACGTCGCCGAGCTGCGCTGGGGCGATGTCGAGTGCCGTGAGCTCGCACTGCGAGCAGATCTCGGCCACCTTGGCCTTGAATCCGTCGCCGTACTTCTTCAACACGGCGTAGGCAGGGGTGTCTTGGACGAGCGCCTTGCCAGTGCCTGCGGAATCGGCCGTGAACCAATGCGCCATGATCTCGCCCGAGGCGATGTAGTCCGTGGCGTTGGAGGCACCATGGGTGACCGCGTCACCTGGCACGTTGTCTCCGTCAGCAATCGAGGTGATGATCACGCCGGCTTCGGTGTACTCCGCGACGAGGTCCTGCCACACCTGCTGGGAGAAACCGATCGGGCTGACGGCGAACGGGTCGTACGTGAGCGCGTCGACCATCGCTTGGTGCAACGTGGCGGCACCGTCTCCGAGTGCGTCGTATTGCAGATACTCGGTCTTCCATCCAAGTGCCTTCGCTGCCGCGATTGCACCGTCACTGATGACGTTGCACTGTGGCAACTCACAACCGATGACGACGTAGGTCTTGTCCTGGGTCACCGGGCCGGTCAGCGGCTCTGTCTGGTTGATGGTCGTCGGTGCCTCCAAGAACGCGGCAGCCGCCGCAACTGCGGCTTCGGCTTCCGCCACCGCCGCATCTGCGTCAGCGGTGGTTGCGGCCGGATCGCTACCGGTGGCCGCAGCGGTATCAGCTGCTGCAGTGTCTGCCGACGGTGCGTCAGTGGCTTGCGTCGACTCGGAGTCACTTCCGCAGGCGGTAGCGACTAACGCGAATGCGAACGCAGTCGCAACGATCCGTGATCTCTTCATGAACTTCCCCCTCTGTATGGATGCCCCAATGGCACTCATGGACTCACTACATCACAACGTGGCCTACTTTGTCAACAGTGTCGTTAACAAAATTGGTCGACGAGCAATCCACCCAGATCTGCATGGTCGGGCCAAAATGTCAGGTGCGCAGCCCCGCGACAACCAGGTCGGCGTATGCGGTACCGATTTCCTCGGCGGTGTCGGGCGATCGATCCGGAACGAACCAGCGGTTGGTCCAATTGATCATGCCCATGACGCCGAAGGCGAGCACTCGGGCGGACGCCATCGGGCGGATGCTGCCGTCGTCGATTCCCTCCTGGACGATGGCGATGATCGCATCTTCATACTGGCGGTTCACCCCGCGCATGAACTGTGACCACGTGGTCCGGTCGGTCTCGACGCGAGCCAGATCCTCGCGGATGTAGACGTACAGGAGCGGGTAGTGCGCGCCATACGACCGCATCAGTTCGATGACCAACGTGCGCAGCTTCTCGAGCGGCGGCGCTGCGGACGAGAGTACGGATTGCGCCGTCGCGACGTTGGCTTCGGACACCTCGCGGACGACCTCGTCGAAGAGCTCACGCTTGTTGGCGATGTAGTAGTACAGCGACGCTCGGTCGGTGCCGAGTGCCTCGGCGACTGCGCTCAGACTGGTGCCCTTGAAGCCGCGGGCGTTGAAGATCTCCGCCGCCACATGAGCGATCTCGCGACGCCGCTGCTGATACGACGCAGAGCCTTTGTCGAGCGCTGATTTGCGTCGTCGTCCGATCTCGCTCGTCGAAGCAAGCGTTGCGTTGTCCACCGGACCCTCGTCCCTCGTCGTGTACCGGTCCCTCAAGGTAGCTGCCGATTCGGTACATCTGGTTTTGACACATGTGCGGGACTCATCGGCCACGCCAGTGCGCCGGACGCTTCTCGGCAAACGCTGCGGCACCCTCGCGCGCGTCGTCGGTGGCCAGAATGCCTTCGACCAACTCGCGCTGTCGGTCCCACACCTGGCCGACCGGCCAGCCAGGGGAATCCATGACGATCTGCTTGGTCATCGCCACCGCCAATGGACCGTTCGCGCCAATCACGGCGGCGAGCCGGCAGGCACCCTCGAGCGCCTCGCCGTGCGGGGTGAGGCGATTCACCAAACCCCATTGATGGGCCACCGGTGCCGGCATGTGGGCTCCCGTCAACGCATATTCCAACGCGATCTGGCGCGGGATGCGCTGCGGCAAACGGATCAGCCCGCCCGAACCGGCCACGAGCCCGCGGGTCACCTCGGGAATGCCGAACACCGCATCCTCGGCGGCAACGACGAGATCGCAGGCGAGCACGAGCTCGCAGCCGCCGGCCAGCGCGTATCCTTCGACTGCGGCGATCAGCGGCTTGCGCGGTGGCGTTTCCGTGATTCCGGCTAACCCTCGACCTCGATCTCTGGCCGCTCACCCTGGAGGAACGCCTTGAGGTCCATGCCGGCGCAGAACGTTCCGCCGGCACCGGTGAGGATGCCGATCAGCAGCTCTGGATCGTGGTCGAGTTGATCCATCGCCGCGGCGATGCCCTCCGCCGTTGCCCGGTTGATCGCATTGCGAACCTGCGGCCGGTTGATCGTCACGACGAGCGTTCGGCCTTGTCGATCGGTGGTGACGGCATCGGGTTCCATCCCCTCGACCGTATTGGTCTTCTGCACCCCTGTCGACAGAAACGTTGTCGAAGGCTTCTGCGGCTTCTAGTGTGCCCGGTATGTCAGACCTCTTCTCACTACAAGGAAAAGTCGCCATCGTGACCGGCGGTTCGCAAGGCATCGGCCTGATGATCTCCCGAGGTCTTGTCGATGCGGGCGCGAAGGTCTACGTGTCATCGCGTAAGGGCGATGTGTGCGACGCCATCGCGGCGGAGCTCTCCGAACACGGCTTGTGCGAGTCGTTGCCGGGAGATGTGTCGACGGAAGCGGGCGTCTTGAAGCTCGCCGGAGAGCTCGCCGAACGGGAAGAGAAGCTGCACGTGCTCGTCAACAACGCTGGTGCGGCCTGGGGTGCGCCGCTGGCGACGTACCCCGACAGCGCCTGGGACAAGGTGCTGGCTACCAATTTGAAGGGTGTCTTCAACCTCAGCCGGGCGGTGCTACCAATGCTGGAACGTAGCGCCGGCCCGCGGGACCCCGGGCGGATCATCAACGTCGGCTCGATCGACGGCTTCCGCGTGCCCGCGCTGGAGAACTACGCATACTCCACGAGCAAGGCCGCCGTGCATCAGTTGACTCGAGTGCTGGCCCAACAGCTCGGTCCGCGAAATGTGACCGTCAACGCGATCGCTCCCGGGCCGTTCCCTTCGAAGATGATGGCGTCGACGCTTGCCGAGGTTGGCGAAGAGTGGCGCGCGAAGTGCCCAATGGGCCGCCTTGGCGAACCTGACGACATGGCCGGCATCGCGGTGTATCTCGCATCACGTGCAGCGGCGTGGGTCACCGGCCAGATCATCGCCGTCGACGGAGGTTTCTCGACGAGTCCATGGTGACGCGGCACCGGTGAGTTGGCCTCAGCCGATCGGGCCGCCTGCGACGTAGAGCACTTGGCCCGACACGAAGCTCGACCGCGCATCGACGAAGAACGAGATCGCGTTGGCGATGTCGGCGGGCTCGCCCGCACGCCGTACGGCGATCGCCTTGACCGCTTCGGTGGTCAACTCTTCCAGCGACATGCCGAGCCGCGCCGCCACCGCCGAGGTCATCGCCGTGGGGACGAAGCCCGGTGCAACCGCGTTGACCGTGATGTTGAACGCACCAAGCTCGATTGCGAGCGACTTGGTCAGACCGATCACTCCGGCTTTGGCCGCGGCGTAGTTTGCTCGGCCCCTGTCGCCGACCACAGCGGTGCTGGACAGGTTGACGATGCGACCCCACCTGGCTCTGCGCATGTGCGATTCCACCGCGCGGCACATGAGGAACGCGCCTCGAAGGTTCACCGAGACCACGAGATCGAAATCGGCTGCGGACATGTTGCCGAGGAGCGCATCGCGCAGCACGCCGGCGTTGTTGACCAGTACCGCTGGCGGCCCGAGTTCGTCGGTGACGACGGTGACCGCGGTGGCCACAGCATCTTCGTTACTGATGTCGGCGCCCACCGCGAGTGCTCGGCGCCCGAGTGCTTCCACCGCCTTCACGGTGTCGGCACAGGCATCAGCATGGATGTCGACGACGGCGATGTCGAGTCCGTCGGCGGCGAGGCGCACAGCGATCTCGGCACCTATGCCCTGGGCACCTCCGGTGACGATTGCGATTCGGTTATCGGTTTCCATGCTGCCTCCAGCTCGAGCTTGTGCGCTCACCCGCGGCCCAAGGCTTCGGCAGCCAAGACCTCGGCAGCCAGTTCGGCGAGCAGGAACTTGCGCGGGCGACCGCTGGGGGTCAGCGGAACCTGATCCGCGGCGATCTGGCGAACGTACTTGGGCACCTTGAAGCGGGCGAGTCGTTGCGCGCAGTGATCGATCAGGGCGGCCTGATCGACTG
>JANOKQ010000858.1:0-3803 GCA_031419375.1 Acidimicrobiaceae bacterium | reverse complement strand
GAGCGCGACCGGCTCGACGGCGATGGGCGCGAAGGTCGCACCGGTGGTTGCCGCGCGGTTCGGTCGCTGCATCCTCGAACTCGGCGGCAACAACGCGGCCATCGTCGCCCCGTCGGCCGACCTCGAACTCGCGGTGCGCGGCATCACCTTCGCTGCGGCCGGTACTGCGGGGCAGCGCTGCACCTCGCTTCGCCGTCTGATCGTGCACCACTCGGTCCACGACCAGGTGGTCGCGCGTGTTGCGACAGCGTTCGCGTCGCTCCCCGTCGGCGACCCGCTCCGGGCCAACACCCTCGTTGGCCCGCTGGTCACGATGGCGGCGTTCGACCGGATGACGCTGGCAGTGCAGACGGCCGCACGCAATGGCGGCACCGTGATCACCGGCGGTGAGCGACGCCTCGCGTCCGCGGCACCGGACGCGGCGTACGTCGCCCCGACGCTCGTGACGATGCCCGGCCAGTCGGCGATCGTTGCCACCGAAACCTTCGCGCCGGTGCTGTACGTGATGACCTACGACGATCTCGACGAGGCGATCTCGCTCCAGAACGCTGTGGTGCAGGGTTTAGCGAGCAGCATCTTCACCACCGACCTGCGCGAGGCCGAGCGGTTCTGCGCCGCCGACGGCAGCGACTGCGGCATCGCCAACGTCAACATCGGCCCGTCAGGAGCCGAGATCGGTGGGGCCTTCGGTGGCGAGAAAAGCACTGGCGGCGGACGCGAAAGCGGCAGCGACGCCTGGAAGGGCTACATGCGGCGGGCGACGAACACCATCAACTACTCCAACGAGCTCCCCCTCGCCCAGGGCGTCAAGTTCGGCTGACACCCCGCACGCCATCCGAGTCCCCGCACGTCATCGGAGCCTCTAGGTGGGGATCCGAGCGTCGGGCGCGCACCCGTGGGAGCTCAACACTGCGATGGCCTCAGAACACCACGACCCCTACGCTGGCGTGCCGATGGTGAACCACGGACGTCGAACCACCTACATGGTGCTGTTGCGCGGGATCAACGTGGGGGGTGCGCATCGGCTGGCGATGGCCGATCTTCACGCGGTGTGTGCAGCGGCGGGGTGCACCGACGTGCGCACCTACATCCAGAGCGGCAACGTGGTGCTGTCGAGCGCCCAGCCATCCGCCAACCTGACGGTCGAGTTGGAGCGACGGATCAGCACGGACGCCGGTTTCGCTGTGCCGGTGGTGGTGCGCACTTCCGTCGAGTGGGCAAGCGTGGTGCGGCGCTGCCCGTTCGACACGACCGTCGACCCGACCAAGCTCGTGGTGTGGTTCGCCTCGGGATCTGCCAGCACCGAATCGGTGGCGCAGATCGAATCGCTCGACGTCGGTGCAGAGCGATGCGTTGCCGTCGGATCGGAGGCGTACCTGTGGTTACCGCAAGGCCAGGCCGGCTCGAAACTCGTGCAAGCCTTGGGTCGCACCCCCTTCGGCAAGGCGTCGACGGCTCGAAACTGGCGGACGATCCTGGCCCTCGACGAGATGGCCACCTCGTGACCCCAGGCACCATCCGAGTCCCCGGAACGTCACCGAGTCTCCAACTTTGTCGGTGGTGACCGGCTGAGCCTGTTGAGACCGACAAAGTTCGGCTCGGGCAAAGGCTCGGGCGACGGGGCGGGGCGGAGTTACTCGATTCGTTCGAGGAGACGGAGGCTGCCGCACTCGCCGGTGAAACGAAATCGGCCGCTGTTGATCGCAGGAAGGAAGATCTGCTCGTAGGGCGGGCGGCCGCCGTCGGCGGGGTCGGGGAACACGTCGTGGATGGCGAGGGTTCCGCCGACGGCGACGTGGGGTGTCCAGCCTTCGTAGTCCGCCCTGGCAGGCTCCTCACCATGCCCACCGTCGATGAACACCAGCGCGAGTGGGGTGCGCCAGTGCTGCGCCACGACCGGCGACCGGCCGACGACGGCGATCACGCTCGGCTCCATTCCAGCGTCGTACACGGCCCGACGGAACACCGGCAGTGTGTCCATCCGACTGATGCGCTGATCGACTAGCGACGCGTCGTGATGCTCCCAACCGGCCTGGTTCTCCTCGCTCCCACGATGATGGTCGAGCGCGAACAGCACGGTGTCGCACGCCTGCGCCGCAGCCCCCAACCACACCGTCGATCGGCCGCAATACGAGCCCACCTCCAGGAAGGGCAACCCGGGCAGTGCCCCACCGGCGGCGAGCGCTGCATCATGCAACACGTCGCCCTCGTCGACGGGCATGAACCCGGTGGCGGCACGAGCGTGATCGCGCCACGACCCTCCGCTAACCAGGCCGGCAACCGGGTCGGTCACCAGGCATCCCAGTGGATGATCGAGTCGGCATGCGGGCGGGCGGCCGGCTTGAACTCCGTGCCTTTGGTGTAGGCCAGCGGGCTCAGACAGACCTGCTGGACGGAGTCGAACGGGATGCCGAGCACGTCGGCAGCCTGCTGCTCCATCATCAAGTGCACGGTGGTCCAGCACGTGCCGAGGCCACGGGCGCGTGCCGCGAGCATGAAGCTCCACATTGCCGGCACCACGTTGGCCATCATCGACGCCGACATCATCGCCGCCACACCGTCCACTCGCCCGGCGGCGCTGCACGGGATGACCAGCGCCGGCGCATCGCCCATGTGCTCACCCAGGAAATCGGCGGAATCGGCGCTGCGCTGCTGCTGCGCGTTGGACATTTCGTCACCCTTGTCGATCGAGCGGATGTACACGCCGTCCATCGACGAGTAGATCCCGTAGCACTGCTTGTAGATCTCGCCCAGCGCGGCACGCTTGGCGGGGTCGCGCACCACCACGAACTGCATCGTCATGTTGTTCGAGCCCGACGGCGATTGCATCGCCATGTCGACGCACTCGCGGATGACCTGATCCTCGACTGGGCGGTCGAAGTCAAGCCGCTTTCGGACGGCCCGGGTGGTCGAGAGGAGTTCATCGGGAGACAGGGGCAATAGCGGCATGCGGCGCACGATAGAGCACTCGGGGGTGCGAGACTCCGACCGTGCCGACTGCGCTTGACGACCTGGTGACCCTGCTCGATCTCGAGGTGATCGAGGTCAACCTGTTCCGCGGTGTCTCGCCCGACGAGAATCGCCAGCGCGTGTTCGGCGGGCAGGTCGCCGGACAGGCCCTCGTCGCGGCCACGCGGACCGTCGACGACCCGGAACGCCGCGTGCATTCGCTGCACGCCTACTTCCTGCGGCCGGGCGACACTACCAAGCCAATCCTGTACGAGGTGGACCGCATCCGCGACGGCAAGAGCTTCACCACCCGCCGTGTCGTAGCGATCCAGAACGGCAAGGCGATCTTCAACCTGCAGGCCAGTTTCCACGTCCCAGAAACTGGTCCCGATCACCAGATCCCGATGCCCGTCGACATTCCGTCCGCTGCAGATCTACCCGATTTCCGCACTCGGATGGCACCGCACCGGGAACGTATCGGCGACTGGTACGACCGGCCACGCCCGATCGACATCCGCTACGTCGACAGCGACCCGTTCAGCCGTCACGGGACCGCCAGCGACCACCAGCGGGTGTGGATGCGTGCCGACGGCGCGCTGCCGGACGACCAGACCCTGCACGCGTGCATCGTCACCTACGCGAGCGACATGACGCTGCTCGACACGACCGTCTTGCCATTCGGACTCTCGTGGGAGAGCCAGGGCATGCAGATGGCCAGCCTCGACCACGCGATGTGGTTCCACCGGCCGTTCCGCGCCGACGACTGGCTCCTCTACGACCAGGCCGCGATCTCCAGCGGATCGGGTCGCGGCCTCGCCGGTGGCGCGATCTACTCCAAGGACGGCACGCTGGCC
>JANOKQ010000857.1:0-6112 GCA_031419375.1 Acidimicrobiaceae bacterium | reverse complement strand
CAATCGGCGAACGGTGGTGGTGATCTCGTTCACCGGCAACTCGCTCACGCCGTGCATGGCCGATGGCAACGGTGGTTTCCTCGACGATCAGGCGTTGATCGACCGCTACCTCGCAGACGTCACCGTGCTGGTCGAGCGGGCCCGACGTGCCGGGGCCAGTGTGGTGCTCGTGGGGCAACCCGTCCGCTCAGGGATCTTCGACGACGACGACGTCGTGGCCGGCATCAACGAGGTCTACGCAGTGCTCGCCGAGTCGTTGTCGTCGGTGGCCTACGTCGATGCCGGAGCGGCGGTGGAGGGGCCGGGCGGCACCTACGTCGACCACCTGCCGTGCAACGATCTCGACACCGCGTGCGACGAGACCGGCACGGCGATCGTGCGTGGCGATGGTGTGCATTTCTGTCCCGTGGCGGGAGCTACGCCGTGCCCGGTGTGGTCGAGCGGTGCTGCCCGTTTCGCGCTGGCGATCGCTGCAGCCGCCAACGACCCCCGCGCCTTCGACTGACTGGCGACTGAGATACTGACTGACTGACTGGCGCCTGGTTACTTCCAGGCGCAGGGCAGGCGCTTGATGCCGTTGATGAAGTTGCTCTCGAGGTAGGCCGGCTCGCCGACGATGCGCATGTTCGGGAGCCGGCGGCGGATCTCGTCGAAGGTCACGGCGATCTCGCGCCGGGCCAGGTTCGCTCCCAGGCAGAAGTGCGGGCCGCCGGCACCGAAACCGGCTTGTTGGGGTTGCAGCGGGCGGCGTACATCGAAGGTGTACGGGTCGGACCACACGGTCTCGTCCCGGTTGGCCGAGTTGTACCACAGCACCACTTTCTGGCCGGCTTCGATCTTGGTGTTGTTGATGACGAGGTCTTCGGTCGCGGTGCGGCGGAAGTGGATCACCGGCGTGGCCCAGCGCACGATCTCGTCGACTGCGGTCTTGGTGACGCCGTCCATGTCGTCCCACCACAGCCGCTTCTGCTCGGGGTACATCGTGAGGGCGCGCATCCCGTGGCTGATCGCGTTGCGGGTGGTCTCGTTGCCGGCCACCACGAGCAGGATGAAGAACGAACCGAACTCCTGCGGGGTCAGCCGTTCACCATCGACCTCGGCGTGCATCATGATGCTGGTCAGGTCGTCGCCTGGCGATTTCAGCCGGTCCTCGCCAAGTGCCTGGGCGTACATGAACATCTCCAGCGCGGCCGTCATCAGCACGTCGATCGTGCCGCCGAACTCAGGATCGCCGGCACCGAGGATGACGTTGGTCCAGTTGAAGATCTGAGCTTCGTCCGACGCGGGGATGCCCACCAGTTCGCAGATGATCTGCAGCGGGAGCGGGGCGGCGATCTCGCTGACGAAATCACATTCGCCCTCAGGGAACCGCTCGAGCAAACCGTCGACCAACGCCTTGGCTTTGACGTGCACATACTGTTCGACGCGGTTGATCTCTTTCGGGGTGAACCCCTTCGACACGATCGAGCGAAGGCGGAAGTGGCGGGGGTCGTCCATCGCGATCATCGACCCGAAGAACTCCGCCATCTCGGTTGGCATGTCACCGATGTTGCTGCCCTGGCCGCTGATGAACAGGTTCGGGTTACGGCTGGCGAACCACACGTCCTCGTGGCGCACGAGGGAGAAGTACCCCGGCCCCTTGGGGAATGGCGAATCGATGAAGTCCCACTCGTCGTAGAAGCGCAGCGACGGCTCCTGGCGTAGTGCATGGAACGCCCCCTCGCGCTTGTCGCGCGGCGCAATCCAGAACTCGGGGTTGGACAGGTCGAAGGAACCGGCATCGACGAAATGATCGATCAACGGCGACGGCGAGGCGGTTTCCGGCATGAGACAATCGTAGCCGAACCGTCTCACTCGTCCGAGCCGGAGGCCGCTCGTACACTGAAGCGATGCTGCAACCTCACGAAATCGGCCGTGCGCTCGTGATCATCGCCCATCCCGACGATGTCGATTTCGGCGCGGCGGGCACGGTCGGGGTGCTCACCGATGCCGGTGTGGAGGTCACGTACTGCCTGGTCACCGATGGTGAGGCCGGGGGGTTCGACCTCACCATCGGCCGCCCCGACATGGCCGCGATGCGCCGGATCGAACAGACCCGCGCGGCGAAGGAGGTGGGCGTCACGTCGCTGATCTTCCTCGGCCACGCCGATGGGCGGGTGGTCGCCGACCTCGCCCTGCGCCGTGACCTGTCGCGGGTGATCCGCCAGGTGCGGCCCACGGTGGCGATCATCCAGTCGCCCGAACGCAACCTCGACCGTATCTACGCGAGCCATCCCGATCATCTCGCCACGGGCGAGGCATCAATCTCTGCGATCTACCCGGATGCCCGCAACCCCTTTGCTCATACGGAACTGCTCGACGAGGGACTCGAGCCGTGGGCCGTTGGCGAGGTGTGGGTGATGGCCGGCCGCAGCCCGAATGCGCACATCGATGTGTCGGCGCAGATCGACCGCAAGATCCGGGCGCTGCTGTGCCACGAAACTCAGCACTCCGATCCGTCGGGTACCGAGGGCCGGGTCCGCGAATGGATGGCTGCGACCGCTGCCCAGCACGGCCTTGCCACCGGTCTGTTCGCCGAGGCTTTCCAGGTGGTAGACACCCGCTGAACCGCCACCCGGCTCGGACCCGCCGGCGTCGACGCCTCGTTGGCGCGGCGCCGGGTCAGGTATCGTGATCGGTGCCTCTTGACCGACGGGTCAAGTCCGATCGAAGGGACCACCACCATGTCCGCCAGCATGTCCGAAGCTGTCATCGTCGCAACTGCCCGCAGCCCGATCGGTCGGGCCAACAAGGGCTCGCTGGCCAGCATGCGACCCGACGACATGAGCGCCCAGATCGTCCAGGCGCTGATGGCCAAGGCACCGCAGGTGCACGCCGCCGATATCAACGACTTGATGATGGGCATCGGTCAGCCCGCCGGTGAGGGCGGGTTCAACATCGCCCGGGTCGTCGCCAGCCTGGCCGGGCTCGAAGATGTTCCTGGCGTCACCGTCAACCGTTATTGCTCATCAAGCTTGCAAACCATCCGGATGGCGTTCCACGCGATCAAGGCCGGCGAGGGCGACTGCTTCATCGCCGCTGGCGTCGAGACCGTCAGCCGGTATGCCAGCGGCGCATCCGACACCGCGCCGAACCCGATCTTCAAGGGGCCCGGCGAGCGCACCAAGGAGCGGGCTCAGGGAGGGCAGGACACGTGGACCCCGCCGGTGGGCTTGCCCGACATGTACATCGCCATGGGCCAGACCGCCGAGAACGTCGTCGAAAAAGAGGGTGTCACGCGTGAGGCGATGGACCGCTTCGGTGTGCGCTCGCACAACCTTGCCGTCGGCCACATCGACAACGGCTTCTTCGAGCGTGAGATCAGCCCGATCACGCTTGCCGACGGCACCGTGGTGTCCACCGACGACGGCCCCCGCCGGGGCACCACCTACGAAGCGGTCAGCCAGCTCAAGCCCGTGTTCCGCCCCGATGGCACCATCACCGCCGGCAATGCATGCCCACTCAATGACGGCGCCGCAGCCGTGCTGGTGATGAGCGCAGACAAGGCCAAGGCGCTCGGGCTCACCCCGCTGGCGCGCATCGTCTCGTCGGGCGTGTCGGGGCTGAACCCGGAGATCATGGGCCTCGGCCCGATCGAGGCGTGCCGCAAGGCGCTCGCGTTGGCCGGGATGACGATCGATCAGATCGACCTGGTTGAGATCAACGAGGCCTTCGCTGCGCAGGTGCTCCCATCGGCCGAGCACCTCGGCATCTCGATGGACAAGCTGAACGTGCACGGCGGCGGTATTGCCCTCGGTCACCCCTTCGGCATGACCGGGGCGCGGATCATGACCACCCTGATCAACGGCCTCCAGTTCGAGGACAAGACCTTCGGCATGGAGAGCATGTGCGTGGGTGGCGGTCAGGGCATGGCCATGATCATCGAACGGCTCAGCTGACCCGCAATCAGAGCCGCCACTGCGAGGGGTAATCGGCACGAACACGCACGAGGTCGGGTTCGCCGGGAAGATGGAAGGCACGCACCACGTAGTGCTCGCCACCGGCCATCAACTCGGCGAGCGACCACGAACCGGTCGAGTCGCACAAGCCGTCTCCGAGCGGGTGCAGCGAGTCGACATCGAGCCCGGCCGAGTCGGCCTCGGCATGCCACAAGGCCACCAGGCCGCGGCGAAGCTCCGGTTCGCTCATCAGGTCGTCACCGTCCAGGCACAGTTCGACGTTGGTGATGCTGACCGGTCGAACGTGGTGCTGAGGGACCACGTTGCCGCCGAGTTCGCCGTCGAGCATCACCACCACCACATCGTCGGTGGTCGCGAGGGCACCGACGAATCCATATCGAACGACCGGGAATCCGTCGTCGGCGGTGGTCTCCACCCGCACACGATCGCCCGGCCCCAGCATCATCCGAGCGGCTCGCCCGTCGCTGTGGCCTCGGCGGCGACTGCCTCGCCGATAACCGCATCGCTCAACGCCGGCCAGGCGACGAGCGCCTCGACGGCCCAGTTGTCGAAGGGCGCATCGGTCAGTGCGACGCACGCCAACGTTCGATCGTGCAGCGCCCCCGGATCCACCCACACAAAGGTACCGGCCCCACCGAAATGCCCAAACGTCTGCGGCGAATTCCGCAGGCCGGTCCAGTGCGGCGCCTTGTCGCCTTTCACCTCGAAACCGAGCCCCCAGGTGTTGTGCTGGTAGCGGCCCACCCCCGGTAGTACGCCCGCAAGCTCGGCGAACACGGGCTGGGTCGCCTCGGTCGCAGTGTCGTCGCTGATCAGCGTGGGTCGGATCACCTCGGTGATGAAACGGACCATGTCGGCGCACGTGCTCCACATCGCATGTGCCGGCGAGCCATGCAGTTCGGTCGAGTTCATGCCCAGCGGTTCGAGCACTGCTTCGCGCAGGTACTGCTCGAACAGCATCCCGGCCTGTGCAGCCACCTCGCCGGCGGCTCGTTCGATCCCGGTGTTGGAGTAGATCCGTCGGCGCTGCGGTGCGGCGATGGGGTCGGGCCCGTCAAAGGCGTAACCGCCGGCGTGGCTGAGCAGATGGCGCAGTGTGCAACCGGGTTGGCCGATCGGCATCTCAAGGTCGACCACGCCTTCCTCGACGGCGACCAGCACCGCCCAGGTGGTGATCGTCTTGGCGATCGAGGCCAGCCAGTAGCGGCGATCCTGATCGCCAACTGTTTCGACGACTGGATCAGGCGTGTCATCGGTGACGACGATAGACGCGGCACTCACGTTGGCGACCGGCCAGCTGCGGACCTGGTCGAGCGCTCGGCCGGGCGGCCGGGCCGTCGGCTCAGGCAAGGCCGCTGGAGCGCAGCGATTCGGCCACGTGGAACGCCAGGTCCAGGCTCTGGCGACCATTCAGCCGCGGGTCGCACATCGTCTCGTAGCGGTCGACCAGCTGCGAGTCCAAGATGTTGTCGGCCCCGCCGATGCATTCGGTGACGTTGTCGCCGGTGAGCTCGATGTGGATGCCGCCGGGCCAGGTGCCCTCGGCGTGGTGGGCGCGCACGAAGCCGTCGATCTCGGCGCAGATGTCGCTGAACGCGCGGGTCTTGTGACCGGTTGCAGACGTGAAGGTGTTGCCGTGCATCGGGTCGCACGCCCACACCACCGGATGCCCGGAGGCGCGAACGGCACGCAAGATGGGCGGTAGCGCCGCCTCGATCTTGGCGGCACCCATCCGGGTGATCAACGTGAGCCGGCCGGGGATGCGTGACGGATTGAGTGCCTCGCACAGCTCGAGCACGTAGTCGGTGCTGGTGCCCGCCCCGATCTTGCATCCGACCGGGTTGCCGACCCCGCGGAGGAACTCGATGTGGGCACCGTCGAGCTCGCGGGTGCGTTCGCCGATCCACAGCATGTGCGCCGAGCAGTCGTACCAGCCGCCGGTCAGCGAGTCTTGGCGAGTGAGCGCTTCCTCGTAGCCGAGCAATAACGCTTCGTGGCTGGTGTACACATCGGTCTCGTGCAATTGATGGTTGTGCTCTGTGTCGACGCCACACGCGCGCATGAAGCGCAGCGCGTTTTCGATCTCGCGCGCGATCTGTGAGTACCGCTGACCTTCTGGGCTGCTGGCGACAAACTCCTGGGTCCATGCATGC
>JANOKQ010000856.1:0-4521 GCA_031419375.1 Acidimicrobiaceae bacterium | reverse complement strand
TCGAGGACGATCACGGCAGCGTGGCCGCACGGGGTAGGTCGGTGCGTGCCGGTAGGTCGAGTTCGATTCCTCCGAGCGTTGCGAATCGCTGCCGGATGCGGCTTCCGAGAGGGTCGCGTCCTGATGGCTTGGTCAGCGCGTCACGCAGGATTTCTCGAACTTCTGCCTCCATCGACCGGCCTCGTTCCGCGGCGCGCACGCGTAAGCGGGCGCGGAGTTCGTCGTCAAGGCCTCGAATCGTCAGCGTCGCCACAGTGTTTCTCCTTGCCTCGAATCCACCTTCAATGACAGCAATGCTAGCCAGAGTCCAGTACGAGGCGGTAGCGCCGCTCGAACCAGCGTCCGGCGGTCCGCATCGACCGCGCCGTCGCCCGGTACATCGAGCGCGGCGCTCACACAGGCGACTTCCTGCGCCTTCGGCGCTCGGTCAACGTCTCGGCGCCTTCCACCTGACCCTCGAGGTCAAGCCCTATGTCCGCCGCGAGCGTGTTCGCGGCACCCCGCCCGTTTCGAAGTGGCCAGGAGCGGGTAGGCAGACCACGCTCTGTCGATCGATAGATGAAGTGAGGAGGCGCATCCATGGTCCTCAACAAGCGAGAGAAGAGGCGGCTGCCATCCACGCTGGCGAGATCTCCGGAGAAGGCTCAAGACACGTACATGCACACCCTGGAAGCAGCGGAGGCGGCGCACGGAGATGGCGAGGCCGCCCACCGAATCGCCTTTGGCTCCCTCAAGCACTCGTTTGAAAAGGTCGGCGATCACTGGGAGGCCAAAGACGAGCGGGGGCCGAGCGACGCCCAGGATGCCAAGCGGGGGGACGAAGCTCTCAACAGCGACACGCCAACCGCCGGTGGAGTAAACGCCAATGCGTCGAAGGCCCACTTACTTGACGTGGCGAAGCGTCTCGACGTAACCGGTCGGAGTCGGATGACGAAAGCCGACCTCGTCGAGGCGATCGCCAAGGCGAACCGACGGGCCACTGCTCGCGCCGGTCGAACATGACCTGCACCCCACCAGCTCGACCTCACTCCGGTTGCGGATCATCCGTAGGGGTGCTCGATCTCCTCGATCGGCACCCCCGACCGGATCGCTCGCACGACGCGGCCGATATGGCGTTCGCGCGCTTCCTGATTGGTTAGCGCCAGGGCGTCGGTGTGCCGGCCTCGCCTTTCGACGATGCGCACGCGGTCGCCGAGTACGTCGCCGAGCCGGCGGCGCCAATCCTCGGTGGTGTAGCCCTCGTCGCGGTCGAACAACTCGAACGTCGCCAGCTCGTTGTCCGGGAGCCGGCTGGCCGCCAGGCCCGCATCGCCACTGACGACGGCGTTGCGCCAGCCTTCGGTGAACAGCTTCGACACACTGTCGCGAGGCATCGCCCGCAGGTAGCGCATCGTGAGCCCGGGCCTCAAAGACCGTGCCACGTGCTGGTTGAGATGGAACATGCGCGACCGCATGTCGTGCGCCAGCAATCCTGCCGACAGGCGCATAATCGCACCCCGCTCGCCGCGCGTGAATCGCTTGAGTTCCTCCTCGGTGGGTGGTGCCTGCGGGAACGGGCAGACCGGCACGACGAACTGGGCGTAGACCACTCGGCGCCCACGCGCCGGTGCGAACGCGGCGAACGTGAGACCTTTCATGGCGCCCAGCGACACACCCGTCCACAACATTTTGGTCAGGTCGGTCGAGGTCGTTTCCGCGAGGTGGTCGCAGACGAGGTGCGAGACGTGTGCGCACATCGGGAACGACATCGTCGACGCGAGCCGTTCTACCTCCGTGTGGTCGGAGACGTGGTCAGGCGACCGCTCAGGGGCGAACACGATCCCGTCGAGGCCGCGCTCCATCGCCTTGAGCAGTGAGTGCATCACCGGGCCCTCAGGACCGAGGCTGAGTGGGGTCGCCGTGCCGACCGTCAGATGCACCGGGCCCCGGTCGCGTTTGGTGGTACTGCGGCCATGGATGACCTCTCGTTCGATGCCGTCGTCAGTCAGCACGCGGTATCGCTCGATCGTGCCGTACCGGCCGTGGTTGGTGCGGCGTGTCATTTCGACTTCGGCGAGTTGCATGCTGGGCGACCAGCGATCGCCGGGTCCGTCGAGTCCCGGCTGATTCGCGCTCGCCATCACACGGATACCGTAGGCGACCCGAATGTCAGAAAGCTACAATTCGTCGATCGGAGAGTCCTCATGAGCTGCGCCGATGCGGCCAACGGCAATAGTCTCGTCTCATCTCATCTCATCTCATCTCATCTCATCTCGTCTCGGCCTGGTCGAGGAGATGCTGCAGGCCGAGGTGGAGCTCCTCGACGACAACGCTCGCCCCGGGTGGCGAGCAGCATCAGGCACACGAGCGCGCTCCCCGTTATCGCGGTGACGCTGTTGATGCGAGTGCACACCTCGAATGCCAGCTTCTGCAGTTCCAGGTCGCCGGCATCGTCGGGCGTCGGATCGGCAGAGTTCGCCGGTGCAACCGGGCCGACCACACTTCGGAGGAATCGGCTCGCCGAACCAGACGTAGATCTTCCCGAACTCGCCGCGCTGCGCCCGGATGAACTTGAGCGCACACCCAAGCGTCTCGGACTCGCGCACGACCCATCGGTACACCGGATCATCCTTGATGTCGCGGCGGATGAAGATCCGGCCAGCACGCCGGAAGATCGTCCCGAACGGCCAGAAGGCCATGTTGATACCAGCGAACGTATGCGTCGGTGGAAGCCCGTTCTCGTGCAACACGACCGGGATCACGGTGGCGTCGAGATTCGACTTGTGCGATGGCAGGATGACCGCCGGGTACTTGGCGAGCGTCTCGCGCACGCGTGCGAGCTGGTCGTGGTCGTGGTCGATCTCGTCGCCGTAGCCCGGGCGTTCGATGCGCTTTCCGAGCCGCGCCATCAGGTCCTCGCGCGCGAGACGCGGCACTTTGTACTGGGCACCACGCAGTCGGTACTCCGCGCGTTCCAGAGCGAGGTTCGCCTGCACCTCGACGAAGCGCGCCAGCTCCACCGGGTCGGAACCACGCGGCGCCCCGGGTCGCGAGCGAACCGCCGACAACAGGGCCGGGGTGCCAGCGACGACCGAGACACGATCGGGGTGCTGCTCGGCGATGCGCTGCTTGCGGCGCCGGTTCGGATGTCTCGGGCCGCCGTGGCGGAGGTCGCAAACGCGTACCGTCCGGTCCCCGTCGCAATCCGGCGCCAGCCACGTCACCCGCAGCGGTGCGAGTTCGACATCGTCGGTGACAACACCAACCTCGATGCCCAGTTCACCGCCGCCGAGTAAAATGACCTTGCCGTTGTCACGCGCGTTCGACCGCAACTACTCGAGCAGGATCTTGTGGTCGCCGTCGTCGTTTTCGTCCAGGAAGAACCAGGTGTCCACGCCGCCGGGCCTCAGCGCGCTGTGCGCGAACGCGGCGTCGCCTTCTTGGCTGGCGCCATCTTGACGCGCGCCTTCTCGCGGGCCCTCTTGACGGCGGTTGGCAGGGCGGCACGCTCGGCGCGTTCGGCAGCGGCGAGATGCTCGGCGATCGACGCATCGAGATGATCGCGGTAGCGCTCGGGGTCGGGCATCAGATCGCGGTCGGCGGTGAACATGAAGGCGAACGCTCCGGCGAAGCTCGTCACGCAGTGGAACAGTCCTATCCCGTCGATGAGCGGTAGGCAGCCCGTGCTGCGCACCAGCTCGCATCCCAGGAAGTAGAGCGGTACCGGCGAACCCGGCACGTTGGTGACGATCGTGTTGGCTTGCACCGGGCCACGCGCGCCCAATGCCGCGACGCTGCGCACGGCGGCACCAACGAGCGCGCCGGGGAGCGCCTGGGCGACATCGAGCAGGAGCGGCATCGCCACCCCGTTCTGTGCAGCCTTCTTGGTGGCGGTCTCGGCGCTGATCGCCGCTAGCCGCATGAGCGGATCGTCGATGTCGCTGTGCAACGACACGCGCATGGCGCTGATCTGATTGCCGCCTGCACCGGACTGTTCGGGCGTGCGCGTCGAGACAGGTACCAGGGTCACGAGCGACTCGGCGGGCGGCTCGCCGATCTCGGTGAGGTAGGAGCGCAACGATCCGCCCACGACTGACAGGCAGGCATCGTTGATGCTCGCTCCGGGCACCTGGTTCTTGATCCGCTTCATGTCGGCCAGGGAGCATCGCGCCTCCTCCCAGGTGCGATGGGCCGACACGCGCTGGTTGAAGTGCGTGCGCATCACCTTCGGACCGCGCGCTGGTCGACGCCTGACCGAGGTGGCCAACTCGCGCGCGAGCGGAGCGACGTTGCCGACCACCGACCGCAATGCTTGGATCGGATTCTCGATGGCGCTGATGCCGGCCCGACGCAATAGGTCGGCGCCGGTCGGCGTTGGTTCCGGTTGCCATTCATCGACGACGATTCGCTCGGCGGCGTCGGCCGCCAGTTCGTGCATCACGTTGAGCAGTTCGACGCCCGACTGTCCGTCGATTGCTGCGTGGTGCACCTTGAGTACCGTCGCAAAACACCCGGGCGGTTGCCCTTCGACGTTGTCGAGAC
>JANOKQ010000855.1:0-6140 GCA_031419375.1 Acidimicrobiaceae bacterium | reverse complement strand
GCCGAAGGACCCATGGGACGACGTCGATGCCACGGAAGCGTTGATCATCGAGCGACCGCGGCGCTCGCGGTGGCCGTTCAAGGTGATTGTGTACAGCGTCGGTGCGGCATTGATCGCGCTGATCCTGGTGGGCGGCACGGTTGGTTGGTGGTATCTCAATCAGATCAACCCCAAGGGCGATCCGGCGGTCGCGGCGAACTTCACCGTCAATCCCGGCGAGACCGTCGACTCGCTCAGTGTGCGTCTGTACGACGAGGGCTTCATCACCAACGCCCGTGTCTTTCGCTGGTACGTCGATCGACAGGGCGACCTCGAATTGACGCCCGGCTACTACTCGCTACGGCCGATGGATCACATGGGCAACCTGATGCAGGTGTTGCGCACCCCGCCGGAGGAGACGTACACCTCCGTCACGTTCCCGGAAGGGTTCACGATCGACAAGATGGCGGGCCGCCTGGGCGAGCGAGTGCCGCGACTGTTGGCGAGTGAGTTCGTGGCCGCCGCCCGCGACGGTTCGGTGCGCTCGGAATGGTCGAGGGAGGGGGTGTCGAGTCTGGAGGGCCTGCTGTTCCCCGACACGTACCAGGTCTCCAACGGCGAATCGGCGCAACAGGTGGTGCAACGAATGGTCGAGTTGATGAACCGCGTCGGCAGGCAGGAGAGCATCGTCGAAAAGGGTTACGTGCAGAGACTCAGCGCCTATGACGTGTTGGTGGTGGCCTCGATGGTCGAACGCGAGGCCAAGGTTGATGCCGACCGGCCGCTCATCGCCAGGGTGATCCTCAACCGGTTCCATCGCGAGATGCTGCTGCAGATCGATGCGACGCTGCTCTACAACCAGAACCAGGCGTTGCCGTTCGATCAGCTGAAGGCGATCGATTCGCCGTACAACACGTACCTGTATCCCGGCCTGCCGCCGACACCGATCGCCAACCCCGGCCGGGCCTCGATCAACGCCGTGCTGAACCCGGCAAACAATCCGCCCGAGGGCGGTGCGGAGTGCAAGGGCATTTCCCGCGATGACTGCGAATACCTGTACTACGTGCTCGCCGACGAGGACGGCAGCCACGCGTTTGCCGTGACGTTGGAGCAGCACGAGGCCAATGTGGCCAAGGCCCGCGAAGCCGGCCTCCTCGGATGAGCCGTGTCCGATGATTTGGGTCCGATGATTTGGGTCCGATGAGCCGCGTCCGATGAGCCGCGTCCGATGATTCGGGCGACCACCACGGTTGCAGGTGTCATCGGCTCACCGGTGCGACACAGCTTGTCGCCTGCGCTGCACAACGCGGCGTTCGCTGCGGCCGGGGCCGACTGGGTGTACACGGCCTTCGAGGTGCCGGCAGGTGGCGCGCCCGAAGCGCTTGCGGCGATGCGTGCGCTCGGCATCGGCGGGTTGTCGGTGACGATGCCGCACAAGGAAGCCGTTGCCGCTGCCGTCGACGTGCTCGATGCGGCGGCCGCGGCACTGCGCAGCGTCAACACCGTCGTCCGCCTCGCCGATGGGCGGTTGGCAGGACACAGCACCGACGGGGCCGGCTTCATCGCCTCGCTCGCCGACGCCGGTGTTGATGTCGATGGCCGCACCGTCGTGGTGGTCGGTGCTGGCGCGGCGGCGCGTGCGGTCATCGACGCGCTGGCTCGCGCTGGGGCGGCCGAGGTGGTCGTGGTCAACCGCACCGCTGACCGCGCTGCGGCGGCAGCGGCGCTTGCCGGGGTTCGGGGGCGGGTGGGCGTGGCGGGCGACATCACGATGGCGGACGTGGTGGTCAACGCCACACCCGCCGGCATGGGCGTTGCAGGCCCGAACGAAACCGGGTCGGGTAGCGAGACACCGTTTGATGTGTCGTTGCTGCGCGCCAATCAGGTGGTGGCCGACCTCGTCTACCACCCGCTCGACACGCCTGTACTGATCGCCGCCAGGGCGGCCGGAGCGGTGGCCGTCGACGGGCTGGGGATGCTGGTGCACCAAGCCGGCCTGCAGCAACAGCTGTGGCTGGGGCAGCGGCCCGACATCGCCGTCATGCGGGCGGCCGCAGTCCGTGAGCTGGAACGCCGCCGCCAGATAGCCTGACGCCCGATGTTGCGCTACCTCACTGCCGGCGAATCACACGGCCAAGCCCTCGTCGTCATCATCGAGGGCATGCCCGCTGGGTTGCACATCACCGTCGACGACATCCAGATCGAGATGGCTCGCCGCCGCCTCGGCTACGGCCGCGGCCCCCGCCAGAAGTTCGAACAGGACGAGCTCACCCTGGTCGGGGGTGTGCGCCACGGCCGGACGCTGGGTTCGCCGATCGCGATCGAGATCCGTAACAGCGAGTGGTTCCGCAGCGACAAGTGGCACGCCGAGATGTCGCCGGCGCCGGGTGCCACCAACGATCCGCTCACGCAAGTCCGTCCCGGCCATGCCGATCTGGTTGGCATGCAGAAGTACGGGTTCACGGATGCCCGCGACGTCCTCGAGCGGGCCAGTGCGCGCGAGACCGCAGCCCGGGTCGCGGCCGGGGCCGTCGCCAAGAAATTGCTGGCCGAGGTGGGTGTCAAGATCTTGTCGCATGTGGTGCAGATGGGTGCGGCGCGCAACAAATCCGCCGATCGGCCCACCCTGGCCGACCTCGCCACCGTCGATGCATCACCGGTGCGCTGCTTCGATTCGGCGGCCGAGCAGGCGATGGTCGATGAGGTGAAGGCGGCTGCCAAAGATGGCGACTCGCTTGGCGGCATCGTCGAGGTGCTCGCCTATGGCGTGCCTGTCGGGCTGGGCAGCCACGTGCACTGGGACCGCAAGCTCGATGCCTTGCTGGCCCAGGCGGTGATGAGCATTCAGGCGGTGAAGGGTGTGGAGATCGGTGACGGCTTCGAGATGGCCGGTCGGCGCGGGAGCGAAGCCCACGACGCAATCAGCTGGGATGCCGATGCTCGCGAGTACCGCCGCGAAACCACCTTCGCCGGTGGCACCGAGGGAGGCATCTCGACGGGTGAGCTGTTAGTGGTACGGGCGGCGATGAAACCGTTGGCCACGCTCAACCGGCCGACGCTGAAAACCGTCGACGTCGTCACCAAGGAATCGACCGTCAGCTTCAAAGAGCGCACCGATGTCACCGCCGTCCCGGCAATGGGCGTGGTCGCCGAAACGATGGTTGCGCTCGTGCTCGCCGCGGAAGCGCAACGAAAATTCGGCGGCGACAGCGTCACCGAGTTCGTCCGTAACGCCGAAGGTTTCGCAGCCTCGCTGCGGCCCTCGTGATCCCCGCTGATCATCATCTGGTGCTCGTCGGTCTGATGGGTACCGGAAAGTCGTCGACGGGTCGTCTGCTTGCCGAACGGCTCGGCCGCACCTTTCGCGACAGCGACGCCGAGATCGAGGCCCGCACCGGTCGCACCGTGCGCGAGATCTTCGCCGACGACGGCGAACCGGCCTTTCGGGCACTGGAGGCCGAGGTGCTCGTCGCCGCGCTCGACTCGCAGCCGCCGGCTGTGATCGCAGCCGCCGGCGGTGTGGTGCTGAGCGAGGCGAACCGTGCTGCACTGCGCGACGCCAAGGCCAAGGTCGTCTGGCTGCGCGCCGACCCGGCGATCCTCGTCGAGCGGGTGAAGTCGGGCAAGCACCGTCCGGCTCTCGACGGCGATCCGGCCGCGGTGCTGCAGGCGATGCACGAAGCGCGCGAGCCGCTGTACCGGGAGGTGGCCGACATGATCGTCACCGTCGACGGACGCTCCGTCCACGACGTGGTCGACGCGGTGCTGCGGTGAGCGCGACCTCGACGGTCCGAGTCGAGCTCGGTGAACGTTCCTACGACGTGCTCATCGGGGCCGGGGCGCGTCGCGAACTCCCGGCGATCATCCCGCCTCAGGCACGGCGCGCCGCAATCATCACCCAGCCGGGCATCCCGGTGAAGGTCGATCCGGGCATCCCCTTCGACGTGTTCGAGATCGGTACCGGCGAAGAACACAAGCACCTCGGCACCATCGAAGCGCTGTGCCGCAACTTCGCCCGTGTCGGCCTGACTCGCCACGACGTGGTGATCGGTGTCGGTGGGGGGATGGTCACCGATGTGGCCGGCTTCGCTGCGGCGTCGTGGCATCGGGGTGTTCCGGTGGTCCACGTTGCCACCACCTTGCTCGGCATGATCGATGCGGCCATCGGCGGAAAGACGGGAGTCAACCTGTCCGCCGGGAACGGATTCGGCGGCAAGAACCTGATCGGTGCGTTCTGGCAGCCGAGCGGGGTCATCTGCGATCTCGAGGCGCTCGAGACGTTGTCGCCGCGCGAGCTGCGCTGCGGCCGTGGCGAGATGGCCAAGTACCACTTCCTCACCGGTGACGATCTGCTGGCCATGGACGAGCCGCGGCGCATTGCCCGCTGCATCCAGATCAAGGCCGACGTGGTTGCCGGAGACGAACGCGAGGGCACCGCCACCACCAGCGGGCGGGCGTTGCTGAACTATGGCCACACGCTGGCACATGCGTTGGAGATCGAGACTGCGTACGGGTTGGCACACGGTGAAGCGGTGGCTGTCGGCCTCGTCTATGCCGCGCACCTTGCTCGTGTGCTCGGCCGGATCGACGAACAGCGGGTCCAGCAGCACTACGAAGTCGTGGGCGGGACCTATGGGCTCGGCACCGCGCTGCCAGCCGGAATCGATCCGGGCCGCCTGTTGATTCTGATGGGCCGCGACAAGAAAGCCGTGGAGAGTCTCACGTTCGTGCTCGACGGGCCCGCAGGGGTGGAAGTCGTCACCGACGTTGCCGCGACAGCGGTCACCGAGGCGCTTGCGGCGATGTCCGCACGAGGCTGACCGATGATCACCGAGGCTGGCTGATGATCACCCCGGTGCTGACCACCGAGCGGCTGGTCCTGCGCGGGTGGCGCGATGTCGATGCGGACCCGTACGCCGCGCTGAACGCCGATCCGCACGTGATGGAACACTTCCCATCAACGCTCACCAGCGATCAGAGCGTGGAGATGATCGACCGGATGATCGAGAGTTGGCGGGTGCGCGGGTACGGGCTGTGGGCCGTGGACGTGGTGCCCGCCGCTGCTGGTCGTGACGTTGGCCGCGCCGTCGGCTTCATCGGCTTCGTCGGCTTGGCGTCGCCGACGTGGGAGATGCCGTTCACTCCCTGTGTCGAAGTGGGCTGGCGGTTAGCCCGCCACGCCTGGGGCCACGGCTACGCGCCCGAAGCGGCACTGGCCGCACTGACGTGGGGTTTCGCCAACGTCGATCTGCCGGGTGACGAGATCGTCAGCTTCACCACCGCCGGCAACACGAAGTCGCGCCGGGTGATGGACAAGATCGGCATGCACCACGACCCCGCCGACGACTTCGATCATCCGCTGCTGCCGCACTGGGAACACAAACGCCACGTGCTCTACCGCATTGGCCGTGACACGGCTTGAGCGAGTTGGGTTGAGCGAGTTGGATGGGCCGAGTTGGATAGGCCGAGTTGGATGGCCGGGGCGTGCCACGATGTACGGGTGTCCCTCATCGCACTGCTCCACGGTCCCAACCTCAATCTGTTGGGTGAACGTGAACCGCATGTTTATGGCACCGCCACCCTCGACGACTATGTCGGTGCGGCCACTGCCGCGGCTGCCGAGCATGGCCACCTGATCGAGGCACAGCAGACCAATCACGAGGGCGATCTGGTCGACGCGATCCACGCGGCTCGCGGCAGATGCGCAGCGATCGTGATCAACCCCGGAGCGTTCACGCACTACGCCTGGAGCCTGCACGACGCACTGGCCGCGTTCGATGGGCCGGTGATCGAGGTGCACATCTCCAATCCCAACGCCCGCGAACCGTGGCGGCACACCAGCGTGGTCTCTCCGGTGGCGACCGGCACGATCGTAGGGCTCGGCATCCATGGATACGAACTGGCCATCGCTGCGGTTGCCAGGAAGTTGGCGTCGTGACGCCGATCAACGTGTCGTGTCGTGCCGAGCGGCTGCGCGCCCGATTCGCTGACGATGACCGTGCCGCGCTCGACGCGATGATCATCAGCGACCTCACCAACCTTCGCTGGCTCACGGGCTTCACCGGCTCGAATGGCATCGGCGTGGTGTTGCCCGACGAGATCGTGGTCGTCACCGATGGTCGCTACGGCGAACAGGCCGCACGGCAGATGGAGGTTGCCGC
>JANOKQ010000854.1:0-3821 GCA_031419375.1 Acidimicrobiaceae bacterium | reverse complement strand
ACAAAATTTGCGCAGCAGAACACGACCGCTCAGCCAGACTGGTCGCATGGAACGCGACTTCATTCACCGCGACGTCATTCATCGAGATGACGTTCGTCGCGTGCTCATCGTCGGCGATACCCATGGCAACGCAGCGTGGTTCGGCCTCATCGCGGAGGTTGCCGCGGCGTACGACTGCCCGGTCATCATCCAGGTCGGAGACTTCGGGTACTTCCCCGCTCATCGTGACGGGCCGCGCTTTCTCACGGCCGTCGAGGACGCATGCGCAGCGCAGGGTGTCGAGCTGTGGTTCATTGACGGGAACCACGACGACCATGCATCTCTCGGCAAGCTGCGCCATCGCCATCTCCCGATCGCCATCTCGGATCACGTCACGTACATGCCGCGCGGCTCACGACTCAGCCTCGGTGGCACCATGTTCGGGTTCCTCGGCGGAGCGTTCTCCGTTGACTGGCGCGGGCGTGTGGCCGGTCGCGACTGGTGGCCGAACGAGACCCCGGAACTGGGCGACCTCGAGCGGCTTGGCCCCGATCCGCTCGACGTGCTCATCGCCCACGATGCCCCGGCCGGGGTGCACCTGACGTCGTCGTGGAATCTGCCGCCACAGGATCAGGTCCGCGCCGACGAGGTGCGTTCGATGGTCGCCAGCGCGATGACCGCCACGATGCCACAGCTCGTGATCCACGGGCATTGGCATCACGGATACAGCACCGACCTCACCTGGGTCGATCGTCGCGAGACAGCGCAGACCGGCGACCTCAGTTGGGCATCCTCTCGCATCGTCGGCCTCGGCTGCGACGGGGATGTTGGCCACGGATGGGTCGTGCTCGACCTCCCGACCCTCGGCGTTCACTGGCCGGTGGTCCAAGCGCGAGCCTGAGCTCGGCTTGGCGGCCGAGTTACACCGGGGCGTGCACGATCGGCAACGGCGACACCATCGCCGGCTGGTGATCCCAGAGGTCGGCGAGCAGGTCGCTGCGGACTGTGGTCAGCGACGGGTCGTCCCACCGGTTGACCCGCTGCAGCGGATCGTCGGACATGTTGTACAGCTCGCCCTCGCTCCCGTCGTGGGCGAAGCCGGGCATGTACGTGGTGCACACCCAGCCGTCACGAGTGATCGTACGCAGGTGCACGCCGACGCCGAACAGTTCGCTGTCCCACTCGGTGAGGACGCGCTCGAACCCGCGGGCGTCGGCGTCGGCGTCGTTCACCGGCAGCGGCTTGCCCTCCATCCATGACGGCACCTCGACGCCGGCGATAACGCAGAACGTCGGTGCCAGATCCACATGGCCGACGGGCTTGGTCACCACCGCAGCAGGCGTGGTGCTCGACGGGGCCGGCCGCCAGATGAATGGCAGCCGCATCAGCCCCTCGACGTGGTACGGACCTTTGAACATCAACCCGAAGTCGCCCTGCAGTTCGCCGTGATCGGTGGTGAACACGACGTCGACATCATCGGTCCAGCCGCGCATCGCAATCGCGACGAGCACCCGGCCGATCGCTTCGTCGATGAGCTCGCACTCCACCGCGTTGAGCGCGTTGATCTCGCGAATCTGGTCGGGTGTCAGCGTGGCCGGCACCCAGTTGAGCGGGGCCTCGTAGTTGCTCACCAAGCGCCCGTCGTACCAGGCCCGGTAGTGGCGTGGCTTGGCGTCGAGAACCCGTTCGCGCTCGGCCTGATCCTCGATATAGCCGGCCGGGAGATCCACGTCGCGCCAGTTGATCCGGCCCACCTCGCTGACTGGCGGATCCCACGGGTGGTGCGGATCGGGGAAGCTCATCCAGCAGAACCAGTCGTCGTCGACCGGGAGCGAATCGAGCCACGAGATCGTACGGTCGGCAACCCAGTCGGTGTGGTACCACTCGCGCGGGATCGTGTTGACATGCGCTTGCGGGGCACCCGTATCGCCGCCGCCCATGGCGTTGACCTCGAGCGCGTGATCGAGCACTGGATAGAACATGCCGACCGCTTCCGGATGCGTGGCGGCGAGCCAACGGGCGTAGTGCAGCGGCCCCATCGCCCCGTGCGTCGCCGACTCGAAGTGCTCGAACCCGCGGTGCGGGCCGAACGTACCGTTGCGCGCGAAGCTGTTTTCGGCGAAGCGGCCGAACGGGTCGAGGAACGGTTCGAAGTGCGGCTTGCCGATGATCGCCGTGCGATAGCCGGACTCGCGCAGCACCTCCGCCACCGACGGTGCCGACTCGGGTAGGGGCACCCCGTTCATCCACACGCCGTGCGTGCTCGGGTGCTGGCCGGTGATCATCGTCGAACGCGATGGCATGCATACCACCGACTGCGGATGGGCGCGCTCGTAACGGATGCCGTCGGCGGCCAGCGCGTCGATCACCGGTGTGCGCGCCAACGTGCCACCGTTGCAGCCAAGGGTGTCGTAGCGCTGCTGGTCGGTGGTGATGAACAGGATCCTGCGGCCCATCAGTGGTCGCCTCCATCTCCGGTGTCGTTGGGGAGTTCCATCTGCCGTTTGAGCTCGGCGAGTGCGTCTGCCGTGGCGCCGCCGATCACCAACGCCATCGAGCGCGGGTCGCACTCAGTCGAGTACACGACGAGGCAGGTTGCATCGGCCAGGTCGATCACGTCGATCGTGCCGCGGTGATGGGTGATGATCGGGGCGTTGAGGCGGTACTGGAAGCGGCGCTGAGTGTTGTCGCACACAAGGATCTCTTCGGGCATCGGCAGGCCTGCGCCGGTGGTGATCATCCGCGTGGTTCCGTTGACGGTGCAATCGACGATGCCAGGGAACCAGTGGTGCAATCGGGCTGCGTCCCCGGCCAGCGCCCACACATCGGCGGCCGGGCGTTTGATGCGAATCTCGTGGCGGATCGTGCCGTACATCAGCGGTCGGCTCCACGTCCGAAACCATCGGGCCGTCGGTCCTGCAACATGCTGTGAACGTAGTTCGCCCGCGCGCGTCAGTACCCAGCGCTCCCGCAACTTTGTCGGTCTGAACACGCTGAGCCTGTCGAGACCGACAAAGTTCGGCCGGGGGTGTCAGGTGGTGGCGCGGGTGCGGCGCAGGAGGGGATCGGCCCAGCGCAGGGTGGTGTCGGCCAGTCGAAGAACGCGGCCGGCGGCGCCGGGCGTGGTTCCGTCGACGAGGTTGCCCATCACCGCAAGCGTGATATCCGCAGCAGCTTGGGTGCCGACGGCGATGCGCAGCCCTGGCCGCAGCAGCCACGGATGACCGATGAGGAAGCTGAACCGCCGACCAGTGCGCAGGAAGCTGTCGAAGCGCTCGCCGACGAGGCGGTTGTACTCGGCCGGGGCACGATCGGCGTGCTCGAGGAACAGCTCGACCGCGAGCATGCCGCTCTCGAGGCCGTAGTCGATGCCCTCGCCATTCATCGGATTGATGAAGCCGGCCGCGTCGCCGATCGCCACCCATCCAGGACCGTGACGGCGCACGCTGCTCATCGGCAGCCGCCATGCGCGCGGTTTGTCGAGGTACTCGCCGAGTCCCCACGGCTCGCGAACGATCGCTGCATACTGGTCCAGCAGCGTGTTCAGGTTGAGCTTCTTGAAACCTCGCATCGTGCTCAGCGCGCCGACGCCGATGTTCACTGTTCCATCACCGGCGGGGAACATCCAGCCGTAGCCGGGTATGGCCGTGCCGTGTTCGTCGGAAAGGCTGAGACATGCCTCAAGGTGGCGATCGTTGTGGCGGGGTGACTCGGCGTACGCCCGGATGGCGAGACCAAATGTTTCGTTCGGCACGCGCTCGGCTCCGAGTAGGCGAGCCGCTGCTCCCGGTGCGCCGGCGGCGAGGATAGTGAGCGGCGCGTTCCACTTCTCACCGTTGGCC
>JANOKQ010000853.1:0-5245 GCA_031419375.1 Acidimicrobiaceae bacterium | reverse complement strand
GCGCGCCGTCCAGCCGGGTACGAAGAAGGTTGCGCGCACGTCCTCTTCCGCGAGGATCCGCATCAGCCGGGGTATCCCGACCTTGGGGCCGAATGCCTGGTGGGTCATCGCCATCGCGTCGTTCCACCCGGACGGCTTGGGCACCAGCACCGCTGTCTCGGCATCGGCATCGAACGTCAGCGAGAGCGCGGCCCTGAAGCCTGGCGGGAAGGCGGGCGAAGTATGGGGTGCCCGGTCGGGTGTGCCCTGCGGGAGCGATGTCGTCATGTGAGGCTTCCTCCGTTGGCGCTGAGCACCTGACCGACCAGCGCACCGGCCGGCTCCGACAGCAGATACGTGGCGACCGCGGCAATGTCGGCTGGTTTGCCGAGACGGCCGAGCGGTACATCGCGCTCGTAGACAGCGACCATCTCGTCGTAGGAGATGCCGGCCGCATCTGCGTCAACCTGCAGTTGTGGCGTGAGCGTCACACCGGGGGCGATCGCGTTGACGGCGACCCCGCGTGGGCCGAGGGCCCGGGCCGCAGAACGCACGAGCGAGACGATGCCGCCCTTGGAAGTGGCGTACGCGCTGGCCTCGGGCCAACCGGTGATGCCCCACTCGGAGGTGATGCACACGATGCGCCCGTACCCGCCGGCGACCATCGACCGGGCCGTGGCCTGCAGCACCCACAGCGTGCCCTTCAGGTTGACGTCGAGGGTGCGCTGCCAGTCGAGCGGGTCCTCGTCGATGAAAGGGACCATTTTCATGAACGCGTGGTTGGCCACGCACAGTTCGACCGGACCGAGCATCTCGGTCGCACGAGCGACGCCGCGCTGCACGGCGGCGCGGTCGGCGCAGTCGAACGCCACCGCGAGGCCATTGATCGAGGCAGCCACGTGTGCAGCAGTGTCCGGGTTCAGATCGTTGACGACGACGCGTGCGCCTTCAGCGGCAAGTCGTTCGGCGATGGCGCGGCCGATGCCCTGTCCGGCACCGGTGACCAACGCCACGCGCCCGCTGATGCCCTTCGACGTGCGGTTCACACCACTGCTCCGGCGTTCGGGGAGATGATCTGGCCGACGAGGTTGTGATCATTGGCGTCGAGCACGAATGCGACCATCTCGGCGATCTCGACGGGATCGACGAGTCGTTGCAGCACCAGAGAGGCGATGTAGGCTGGGTCGCGGAGCTCGGCGGTCATCAACGGTGTGTCCGTCGGGCCCGGCGCCACACAGTTCACCCGCACCCCCAGCGGGGCGGCCTCACGGGCAATGGTCTTGGTGAGCGTGTGCACGGCACCCTTGGCCGCCGAGTAGTGGGCGGCATCAGCGTCGCCGCACAGGCCGAGCTCGGAGCCGATGGTGCAGATCGAACCATGCCCGCGCGGGAGCATCCGGCGGAGGGCGGATCGGCAGATGTTGGCCGTGCCGTTGATCAGCACTGCGAGCATGCGGTCGACCGCCACGTCGTCGAGGTCGAGAATGTCGATCCGCTCGTAATACCCGGCGGCTGTGACGACGGCATCGATGGGGCCGAGTTCGTCCTCGACGGTCGCAAGCGCGTCGTCAACGGCTTGCGCGTCGGAGACGTCGACGATGATCGAGCGAGTGCAGGTCGGCGCGTCCTGAAGATCGAGGCCGACCACGGCGAAGCCGCTATCTGAGAGGACGCGCGCGCACGCCGCCCCGATGCCTGACGCAGCTCCGGTGACGACGGCGATCGATGTCACCGCTCAGACCGTCGCACTTTGCCCGCCGTGGGCAGCTTCGAGCGCTGCCGCTTCGGCGAGCACCTGTCGGCGGCCGACAACCCAGTAGATGACGCCGGCCACGATGGGACCGGTTGCCCACGACAGGTCGGTGTCGAGCGCCTTCGCGATCGGCCCGTTGAACTCCGGTGAGGCAATGGTCAGCAGCGCCGCGACAATGCCCGCAACGGTCGCGATCCACGCGGTGCGGCGTGGGCCGTCGATGCGTGCGAACGGGCTGGCGCTGCCCCCATGGACGTGCTCGGGCCGGACGTGCCAGTTCCGCAACCGCAGGTCGATTAGGTACACGGCTCCGAACGGTCCGACCCAGGCGATCGCCAGCACGATGTAGGAGTTGAGGTTGCCGAAGAAGTTGCCGTTGTCGATGAACAGCACGTAGATCAGGCCGACGACGGCGATGATGCCGTCCAACACGGTTGCCTGCCACCGCTTGAGGGGCAACCCGGCGGCCTGGGCGGCCAGCCCAGCCGAGTACAGCGTCAACGCGTTGTTCGAAATCGAACCGCCGATCGCGGCGAGGATCCAGATGATGTAGATCCATTGCGGGATGATCGGCTTCACTCCGGCGACCGGGTCGAGGAAGCCGCCCTCGGTCTGCGCGGCCATCATCGTGCCGACGAGGCCGAGAAACCCGGCCGCCAGCACGGAGCCGCCGAGGACCTGCCAGAAGATCGACCTTGCCGGGGTATTCGTCGGTAGATAGCGCGGGTAGTCGAGCGACACGATCATGTACGAGTACCCGCCGGCCCAGGCGATGCCGATGGCGACGAGCACCATCTGCAAGGTGGCCTTGCCGCTGAGCGCCTCGCCGGCCCGGGCCCCGAGGTCGAGATCGTCGAGCAGCGCGACGAACAACAGCATGACCGCGACGCCGAGGACGATGCTGAAGAACCGTTGGACGAACATCATCGTGGCGTGGCCGAGCAACGGCAGGCAGATGCAGAGGCCGTAGACCAGGATCAGCGCCACGATCAGACCTGCGTCGCCACTGTCGTTCCAGCCCAACTCATCGAAGATGGCCAGTGCTGCGAAGACGCCGACGGTGACGTTGATGATCTCGTAGATGATGCCGACGAGCCAGCCGAGGATGGCGTTGACGCGTTGACCGTCGATGCCGTAGGTCGCCCGCAGCGTCGTGTGGGTGGGCATCCCGATCCGGGCTCCGGCGATCGAGGCGATCGCCACGGGTGCGTAGCTCGCAGCCGCCCCGAGCACCGTCACTATGATCGCCAGCCAAAGCGGTAGCCCCAGGCTGTAGATCAGCACCCCGATGAAGACGTTGAACGGGTAGAGGCTGGAGCCTCCCCAGAACACCCCGAGCTCCCGGGGCTTCATCGCCCGCTCCGACTCCGGCACGAACTCGATACCTCGCTGCTCTACCGAGAACACTCGATTGTCTGAGCTCACATCGGCCATCTGGAACCCCCCCAGTTCGTCTCGTCCTGTGTTGAGGACGCGGGACGTAGCGTACGCCGCTACTGAATCGAAGTCAATAGTGATCCGTCGCTGGACGGCGGCGAGTAGGGTGTTGCAGCGTGACCGACAATCCCGCTCCGATCCAGCCCGTCGCCGGCACCGTGGTGCCCCGTTACGCCGGGTCGTCCACCTTCGTCAGGCTTCCTGAGTTGCGCGATGTCGATCGGTGCGACGTCGCCATCCTCGGCGCACCGTTTGATGGGGGAGTGAGCTTCCGGCCAGGCGCCAGGTTCGGCCCAATGGCTGTCCGCCAGGCATCGAGGGCGATCCGCCCGCAGTACCACCCGCAGTTCGACGTTCAGCCGTTCGCCACGAAGCAGTTTGCCGACGCCGGCGACGTCCCCTGCAACCCGTACTCGATCGCCGAGTCACTCGCCGCGATCGAGGCTCGCGCCGGTGAGCTGCTCGGCACCTCCGACGGCCCACATCCAGTCGATGGGCTCATCACCATTGGCGGCGACCACACCATCGCCTACGCGCTCTTGAAGGCGGTGAACCGGCGCTACGGAAAGGTGGCCCTCGTCCACTTCGACGCCCATCTCGACACGTGGGACACCTACTTCGGTGAGGCTTTCACGCACGGCACCCCGTTCCGGCGCGCTGCGGAGGAGGGCCTGTTCGACACGGAGGCATCGATGCACGTCGGCATCCGCGGCCCGATCTACGCGCCGTCCGACTACGACGACGACGCCGCCTTGGGGTTTTCGATCATCAGCTGCGACGACATCGAGCGGCTGGGCGTCGATGAGGTGGCGCAGCAGATTCGCAACCGCGTCGGCGATCGCCTCCTGTACCTCTCAATCGACATCGACGTCCTCGACCCCGCCCACGCGCCCGGCACAGGGACACCGGAGATCGCCGGGATGACCAGCCGCGAGCTCGTCATGATCCTGCGCGGTCTCGCTGGGATGAAGCTCGTGGCCGGCGACGTGGTCGAGGTTGCACCCGCCTACGATCATGCCGAGATCACGTCGCTGGCTGCGGCAACCGTCGTGTTCGAATTGGCCTGCTTGATGGCCGTCAGGGGACGCTGAGCCCCGGCAGGGAGGTGGGTTCGGGGACAATGGGCCGATGAAGATTGGCATGTGCTTCTTGCGGGAGCTGCACGGGCGGTTCGTCGCCGTGTGAAACGACCTTGCCGCATGGCAAGGTCACCCTTGCCACAAGGCACGTGGGTCTCGCCTTGGCGGTGATGGTCGCCGCGGTCGTCTCAGGCGACAATCGATCCATGCGACCAAACCAACACGAAGGAACACTCGTTGGGCCGCACCGCACTCCGATGGCTGATCTCCTCCGGGGCCGCTACGAACTGCTCGAGGTGGTCGGCGAAGGAGGTGAGGGCCGCGTGGTCAAGTCGCTCGATCGTCAACACGATCTCATCGTCGCCCTCAAGATCCGCACAGTTGGCGGGGCCGAGGAACGCGAGACGCTGCTCTCCGAAGCCAGGGTGCTGCTCGCCAACCCGCCCCATGCACACGTACCGCTCGTCAGTGACGACTCCTTCGACGGCGATCAATACATCATCGTGAGGGACTGGGTCGACGGCACGGATCTCGGGCGGCTGCTCCAGCCGCGAGGGCGACCTGGCCTCGGTCCGTCGCTCGTGCCCCGCTGGCTCGCGGACGCCGCGGCCGCGCTCACCCACCTCCATGCGCAGCACCCCCGTGCCGTGCCGTGCACGGTGACGTGAGCCGGCCAACCTTGTGCTCACCGAGAGCGGACGCGTGGTCCTCGTTGAGTTCGGCCTGTCGTCCTCCCCGACCTCCACTCGTCGCAGAGCGACGTCGAGCGAGGCCAGATCCTGCCCGCCGGGCAGGTGGTTCATCGTCATCGGATCAAGCGTGCGGGGTCCGATGATGCGCTCGCCGTCGAGCTCGCCGCGCTGGCGGAGCATCTCGCAGAAACGGGAGTAGTCGGCCACGGTGCCGGTGAGCCCGCCGCCGCCCGACACGAAGCTCGGCGCACGGGTGAACGCGCTGGTCGCCGGGTCGTCGGGTCGTCGGGTCGTCGGGTCGCCGG
>JANOKQ010000852.1:0-2845 GCA_031419375.1 Acidimicrobiaceae bacterium | reverse complement strand
CCCCCGTTGCACCACCGGTACCCGATGCACCACCGGCACCCCCACTGGCACCGGGCGTGCCGCTGCCGAGCGTCGCGTGCACGAGCGTGCTGACGAGGTCGTCGCGCGGGTTGCGGCGCCGGTCGGCGATGACCTCGGTGATGTATGCGTAATACGCGAACGCGGCACCGATCACGTCGTCGGTGACCCGCTCCAGTCCGTCCGAGCCGGCGATCATCTGGTCGCTCCAGTGCTGCAACCGCTCATAGTCATCGGGCGATGCGCCGAGCATTTCGCCGATCAGGGTCATCGGCAGCGGTTTGGCGAATGCCTCGACCACGTCGCACGAACCGGCGTCGATCACATCGTCGACGAGCCGCCGGGCCACCTCGACCACATGCGCCTCGTAGAGCTGCATCTGGCGGTGCGTGAAGCCCTGCGCAACGAGGCGGCGTTGCGCGGCGTGCCACGGGTCGTCACTGTCGATCAGCGACGGCTGCGGCATCCCGTTGGGGCGCGAACCCACCGCACTCGAAAACAGCAGCGGCTGGCGCTCGGCGGTGCGGATGTCGTGATGTTTGGTGAGCGTCCACATCCCGGCAGGGTCGCAGTACACCGGCTGGTTGGCGCGCAACCAGGTGAAGAACGGGTGCGGGTCGGCGGCATACATGTCGCGATCGAGGATCAACTGCTGCGCAAACGTCGACGTCATAGTGCGTACCTCCGGCTGGCCGCGATGACGTCGCGGGCGTTGACAGTGATCGTACTAATGCAGTACATTAGCACGATGGAATTCGGGATCTTCCTCAATGGCTACATCCCCGGGCCCGCCGCCCACGACACCAACTGCGAGCACACTGCGCTGATGCGTGAGGCCGGGTACGCGATCCACGCCGACAAGTTCAACTGGAAGTACGCATGGTTCGGCGAGCACCACTCGCTCACCGAGTACAGCCACATGTCGGCACCCGAGGTGATGATGGGCTACGTCGCCGCGCGCACCGACCAGATCCACCTGTCATCTGGCATCGTCAGCTTCCCGACCACCAAAGAGCACCCGGTCCGCCTCGCCGAGCGGGCGGCGATGCTCGACCACGTCACCGAGGGCCGCTACGAGTTCGGTACCGGCCGCGGTGCAGGCAGCCACGAGGTCGCCGCGTTCAACGGGATCACCCCGGCCGAAACCAAGAGCATGTGGGACGAGGTGATCCACCAGATCCCACGCATGTGGGAACAACGCGACTACGCCTTCGAGGGCAAGCACTTCAGCGTGCCCAGGCCGCACAACATCCTGCCCAAGCCGTGGGGCGTGGGGCATCCGGCGATGTGGGTCGCGTGTGGCAACCCGGAGACCTTCGCCAAGGCCGGTTCGATGGGGCTCGGGGCGATCGCATTCAACTTCGAACCGATCTTCGGCCTGACCGAGCGGATCGCCGCATACAAGGAAGCAATCGCCAACCCAACCGAGGTGATCGGCCAATACGTCAACAACAACCTGATGATGACCAACGCGGTCATCTGCCTCGAGGACCGGACCAGGGCCCGCCAAATCGCGATGAGCCGAGGCCGCGGCTACCTGTACTCGATGGTGTGCATGTACCACGACACGATGCCGAAGAAGGCCGGCTACCCAACCTGGCCCGAGCCGCCGTTTTCGATCCCCGATGAGTCGATGCTCGACGGGCTGATCGAAGCCGGCTACCTGTTGTGCGGCACGCCCGACGAAGTCGCCGAACAGGTGCAGCGGTACTCCACCGTCGGCTGCGACCAGTTGGTCTTCGGCCTGCCGAACGAGGGCTTCGAACACGAAGAGGTGCTGGAGTGCCTCGAACTGTTCGGCAAACACGTCATCCCCGAGTTCGACCGCGACCCCGAGCACTCCACCACCCGCTACCGCCGCGAGGCGAAACGCAAGTACCCCGAGTTCGCCTTCCCCGTCCCCGACCTCCACATCAGCGTCATCCCCGACAGCGCACTGCTCCCCCTGCCGGTCTGACCTGGCGGTGTGACTACGGTTCCCCCGATGACCGACCCACGTACTACCGACCGCTTGGCGATCCACGAACTGCTCTGCCGCTATTCGTGGGCGCTTGCCGACCGCGACTTCGTCGCATGGCAGGCGTGCTTCACCGACAACGGGCACGCCGACTACACCACCGCTGGCGGCATCGCCGGTACGCCAGCCGAGGCGGCGGCATGGATCGAACCGAACCTGGCGATGTTCGACGTGTCGATCAGCCAGAACAGCAACGTGGTCATCGACTTCGCGGGTGACGACACCGCCAAGGTGCGCTCGCTGTACAAGATGGTGATGCGCATCCCCGGCGACACCCCGACCTACATGGAAGCGTGTGGCTACTACCGCGACACCCTGGCCCGAACGGCGACCGGATGGCTGATCGCCGACCGGTTCGAGCACCTGCTCTACATCCGCTAAACGCCGCCATGCCGTTGCCGTCGAAACGAGATCCCGAGCAGTTGCGCACCGCGCTCGAGCACTGGTTCAGCGCCACGCTCGGACACGCTGCGCAGGTGGGGCCGGTGTCGATTCCCGAGGGCACGGGCATGTCGAGCGAGACGCTGTTGTTCGACCTCACCCACTCGGGCCGAACCGAGCAGATGGTCGCCAGGGTGCGCCCGGACATGAACGACTGGCCGGTGTTTCCGGTGTACGACCTCGCCAAGCAGGCTGCGGCGATGCGCCTCGTCGGCGCACACAGCGATGTGCCCGTACCCGAGGTGCCGTGGGTGGAAGACGACGAGAGCCACCTCGGCGCACCGTTCATCGTGATGCGCCGGGTGCGTGGCCGGGCGCTGCCCGACATGCCTCCGTACGTGTTCGGCGGCAGCGCGCTCGATGCGATGA
>JANOKQ010000851.1:0-1563 GCA_031419375.1 Acidimicrobiaceae bacterium | reverse complement strand
GCAGCGACAAGACCGGCACCCTCACCGTCAACCAGATGACCGCCCGTCAGATCCACGTCGGCGACCGCTGGTTCTCCGTGCACGGCGAAGGATACGCCACCAGCGGAGCGATTTGCCCCGATCAGGAAGGCGATGCCACCGACCTGGAACGCCTGTTGACAGTGTGCACGTTGTGTAACGACGCCTCCGTCAGCGACGGCACGGCGGTAGGTGACCCGACCGAAGCCGCGTTGGTGGTCCTCGCGATCAAAGGTGGCGTTGACGTGCTCGACGAACGGACCTGTCGGCCAAGGGTGGGGGAGGTCCCGTTCGATTCGACCGCGAAGTACATGGCGACGTTCCACGATGGCGGTGACTTCATCGACGTCTATGTCAAGGGCGCACCGGACGTGCTACTGACCCGGTGCACCAGTACGGCAGTCGGCCGCAGTACATGCGCGACACTCGATCCAGCCGGGCGCAACGTGGCCCTCGCCGCCAACGACGTGCTCGGTGAGCGCGGGTTGCGGGTGCTGGCGATTGCGTCGCGTCGAATCGCCCGCTCGGCTTGGGACCCGAACACGAACCCTCGAGCCCACATCGCCGAGCTGTGTTTCGAAGGGCTGGTGGGTTTGGCGGACCCACCACGGCCCGAGGCCCGGTTGGCGATCGAACGATGTCGACTCGCAGGGATCGATGTGAAGATGATCACCGGCGATCACGCCGCTACCGCGCGCACGATCGCCGCCGAGCTCGGTATCACCGGCGAGGTGATCACCGGACGAGAACTCGATCAGCTCACCGTCGACGAGCTCGCTACTCGCATCGAAGGTATCGGTGTGTTCGCTCGGGTCGCGCCCGAACACAAAGTCGCCATCGTCGAAGCACTCCAAGGACTCAACCACGTGGTGGCGATGACCGGTGATGGGGTCAACGACGCCCCCGCCCTCAAACGGGCCGACATCGGCGTCGCAATGGGCATCACCGGCACCGAAGTGTCCAAAGAGGCAGCAACCATGGTGCTCACCGACGACAACTTCGCGACGATCGTCAACGCCGTCGAAGGTGGGCGCACGATCTACGACAACATCATCAAGTTCGTCACCTTCCAACTGTCCACCAACATCGGCGCCATCTTGACCATCGTTGCTGCGTCGCTGCTCAGCTGGCCAGGCGATGGACGGGCGTTCTTCGCACCGATCGCCATCTTGTGGGTGAACATCATCATGGACGGCCCGCCGGCGATGGCGCTCGGCGTCGATCCCCCAGGGCCCGGCACGATGACACGACCACCACGGTCGCCGGACAGCCGGATCCTGACGATGCGCCGCCTCGCCCGCCTGGGGGGCTACGGCACGATCATGACGGTCGGCACCCTCACCGCGTACCGTCTCACCGTCGGATCAGGACCCGTCAGCGAGACCGACGCCACCCGCGGGACCATCGTCGCGCTCACCGCGTTCGTGTTCTTCCAGCTGTTCAACCTCCAAAACGCCCGCTTCCCCGACCACTCTGCCCTACGCCGTCATGCCTTCACCAACTGGCGACTGTGGGCTGCATCAGGCTCGGTCCTCGTCCTCCAGG
>JANOKQ010000850.1:0-4004 GCA_031419375.1 Acidimicrobiaceae bacterium | reverse complement strand
GGCCGTGCTGCGCAGCGGGCAACTCACGTCGGCGTGGCGGATCACCTTTGTCGTCGGCTGGGTCGCGGTGATACTCGGGCTCGCTGCGGTCGTCAAGACCTCGCGCACGATGGGCCTGTCCACGTGGTGGTTGGGCGCGTCCGGCGACCCCCGCGTGGTGTTCGTGCAGGCGTTGCCGTTCATCCCGTCGGTGCTGGTGATCATCGCCGCCTCTCGCAACAGCAGGTTCGTACCGGTGTTCGGCGTCTTCGCGTCGGCGCTCGTCGCGCTCATCGCCACCGGCGACATCGGTCGGTTCGATCGACTGGCGATCGTGCAGTTCGTGGTGGCCGGCGGAGGCTTGTTGGTGAGCGTGGCTGCTTGTGCCGGAATGGTGCGCAACGATGGTCGCGTGCGCTCCGTGCCGATGAACTGATCGGCCGATCACTAATCTGGGCGGATGCGCACGATCAAGCATCCGCTATCGGGAGCGTTCTACGACCTCACGGTGAACGGAACGATCGAGGTCACCAAGGACGCCAGACGCGGACTGTTCACCGAACACGGGGTGTGGTTGGAGGGCGAGATCCGCCACGCCGACCCGCACCTGTGCCTGTGGATCGCCGGTAAGCAACTCCCCAACCGGTTCCAACAGGCCGCCGAGGCATTGCGCGAGCGGGCACCGGGTACCGCCCGAAACGACCCGAAGCCAAACGACCCGAGCCAACGACTCGAGCCAACGACCCGAGAGGCCAACCGATGACGATCACCCAACATTCCGGCACCCCCCAGTCCGGTAGCCCGGCCGATGACTCGGTCGGCGCACGATCGCCGGGCACCAGCTACCAGCAGCTCCTCGAGACCGATAGCCGGCCAGAGAACATCCCGGTTGTACTGCGCTGGCAGAGCTGGTCATCGCTCGGCGATGTCGACATCCCCCGCGAGCGGTACACGTCGCGCGAGTTTCACGAGCTCGAAACCGAACGCGTGTGGAAGCGGGCGTGGCAGATGGCGTGCCGCGAGGAAGACGTACCCGAAGTCGGCGACACATGCGTGTACGACATCTGCGACGTCTCGTTGCTGGTGGTTCGCTCCGCCCCCGACCAGATCAAGGCGTTCTACAACGCCTGCCTGCACCGCGGCCGCCAACTGCGCGATCAGGGCGGCAACGCGTACGAGTTGCGCTGTCCGTTCCACGGGTACTGCTGGAACCTCGACGGCTCGCTGAAGCAGATCCCATGCGAGTGGGACTTCCCGCACGTCGACCCGACCGAGTGGTCGCTGCCCGAGGTGCGCGTTGGTACATGGGGCGGTTTCGTGTTCGTCAACATGGACCCCGAGTGCGAGCCGCTCGAGTCGTTCCTCGGCGAACTGCCATCACATTTCGAGAAGTGGCCGCTCGAGCAGCGCTACAAGGCCGCCCACGTGGCGCGTATCTTCCCCACCAACTGGAAGGTTGTGCAGGAGGCATTCATGGAGGCGTTCCATGTGGTGGCCACGCACCCGCAGCTGCTGGTCGGCATCGGCGATGCGAACACCCAGTACGACTGGAGCGGCAACTTCAGCCGGGCGATCACCCCGAACGGAACGCCAAGTCCGCACCTCGCGTACGAACCGACCGAGCAGGAGATGTTCGACGCGGTCAGCGACCGGCGTCTCGACGAAGACCCCTTCGTCGTGCTCACCGGCGACATGACGGCGCGCAAGGTCACCGGCGATGGCGGCCGGATGCGCCTGGCCGCGGTGCTCGGCGACACAGCCGACCAGCTCAGCGATGCCGAACTGACCGAGAGCATCTACTACACGCTGTTCCCCAACTGTCATCCGTGGGGTTCGTACAACCGCATCGTGTACCGGTTCCGGCCCTACGAGAACCGCCACGACATGTCGGTGATGGAATGCATGTTCCTCGAGCCGTACGACATCACCAAGCCCAAGCCCCCGGCGGCGCAGATCCACTGGCTCGGCGTCGATTCCGATTGGACCGACGCCGAGGAACTGGGCATGCTCGGCAAGGTGTTCAACCAGGACACGTTCAATCTGCCGAAGGTGCAAAAGGGTCTGCACTCGCTGCGCAAGGGGATCACCCTGGCCAACTACCAGGAAACCAAGATCCGCCACTTCCACTGGTTGCTCGGCCAGTGGGTCGACCGCCCCTGATTTCACGACCAGATTTCACGACCAGATTCGGTGAACAGAACGTCGAAACCGTAGCGTCGGAGGGCTATGTCGAAGGTGCTCACCTCCCTCCCCATCGGCGAACGAGTCGGGATCGCCTTCAGCGGCGGCCTCGATACGTCTGCGGCCGTCGTATGGATGCGAGAGCGCGGTGCCGTGCCCTACTGCTACACCGCCGACCTCGGCCAGTACGACGAACCCGACCTGCCCGGCGTACTCGCCCGAGCCAGGGACTACGGTGCCGAACTGGCCCGCGTGATCGATTGCCGCGACGAGTTGGTGTCGCAGGGGCTGATGGCCCTGCAATGCGGGGCGTTCCACATCGCCACGGCCGGCAAGACGTACTTCAACACCACCCCGCTCGGACGCGCCGTCACCGGTACCTTGCTGGTCCAGGCGATGAAAGACGACGGCGTCGACATCTGGGGCGATGGCAGCACCTACAAGGGCAACGACATCGAGCGCTTCTACCGCTACGGCTTGCTCGTCAACCCGAATCTGCGGATCTATAAGCCGTGGCTCGACAACGACTTCGTGACCGAGCTTGGCGGGCGGGCCGAGATGAGCGAGTTCTTGATCGCCCGCAAGCTCCCCTACCGCGACAGCAAAGACCGCGCGTATAGCACCGACGCCAACATCTGGGGTGCCACGCACGAGGCCAAATCGCTCGAAGAGCTCGGCACCTCGATGGACATCGTCGACCCGATCATGGGTGTCGCTCATTACCACGACGATGTGGAGATCGCAGCCGAGACGGTGAGCGTGCGCTTCCACGAGGGCTGGCCGGTTGCGATCAACGGCGACGAGTTCGCCAGCAACGTCGATCTGGTGATGGCCACCAACGCGATCGGCGGGCGTCACGGCCTCGGGATGAGTGATCAAATCGAGAACCGGATCATCGAGGCCAAGAGCCGTGGTATCTACGAGGGCCCCGGCCTGGCTCTGCTGCACATCGCCTACGAACGCCTCGTGACCGGTATCCACAACGAAAACACCATCGAGAACTACCGCACCATGGGCCGCCGGCTCGGGCGCCTGCTGTACGAGGGCCGCTGGTTCGATCCGCAGAGCCTGATGTTGCGTGAACCGCTGATGCGCTGGGTCGGCTCGGCAGTCACGGGCGAGGTCACCGTGTGCTTGCGACGCGGCGACGATTACACCATCGTCGACACCACCGGCCCACACCTCACGTACGCGCCGGAACGGCTGAGCATGGAGCGAGTCGATGACGCCGCGTTCGGGCCGCTCGACCGGATCGGGCAGCTGACGATGCGCAACCTCGACATCGACGACAGCCGCACCAAGCTCGACGTGTACCGCAGCGCCGGGACGCTCGGCGGGTCGGGGATGCTGGGCAGCTCCGGCCTCGCCTCGCTGACGCCACCTCCCGCCGATACCGCGGATACCCCCGACTCGGCCGACTGACCCCCGCCGGGTAGCACCGCGGGGCGGGCGCCGGTCCGGGTGGGGTCTTTTCGAAAAGAACGCAAAAACAAACGACCGGTTTTCCCCTAGCGGGCACCTCGGCTTTGCGGGATCGGACGCGAGCCCCTAGCGTCTGGTGCCATGCCTCAGGCGGTCGGCGCGTCATTTGTCGATGACTCGGGCGCGCCCCACGATCGGTACGAGCCAGTCATCCGCATGCTTCGTCGTAGCGAGCCGGTGTTGCTCACCACCGTCGCCACCCACGTCGTCGCCTACACCGTTGTCCATGACGGCCCTTCATGGCTCGTCGCGATCGCCATCGTCGGGCAGCTGATCGGCGCGGCCGGGCTCGTGTGGCCGCTCGCCACCCGGGAAGCGTTGGTCCGGGCGTGGTTGGCCATCGTGTTGGTGATCGCTGCGTC
>JANOKQ010000849.1:0-3439 GCA_031419375.1 Acidimicrobiaceae bacterium | reverse complement strand
CGTTGGTCGGATGCGTCGAAACTGTCCACGGCACTGGCTTCGATGACGCCTTCGGAGGCCGCCGCGTCGCTCGATGCGGCATTGCTTGATTCGGCGGCTGACTCGGTTGCTGAGGCCGCCGCGGTCGCGGCGTCGCCAGCGGCCACGGTTCCCTCGGCAGCTTGCAGGTCGAGGGCAGGTGCTTCGCTCTGGAGTTGCGCGGCGGTCGATGAGTCGTCGTCGCTGCGTCCGAGCAACCCGGTGGCTGCAGCGCCGACGAACAGCACCGCGACGGCAGCAGCCGCGCCCATTGCCAGCCGGTACTGCGCCCGCCGCCGCTCGAGGCGCACCACGTTCGGGGCCATTGCCGAGTCGGTTTCTGCACCCACCGCGACCACCGTGGAGGTGCGGGTGTCAAAGGCCGCGAGCGCCGCGGTTACGGCGGACTCACGGGATTCGGTTGGCACGCTGACGGAGGCCAGACGGCCACGGATGGCGGTCATCGTGGCCAGCAACTCAAATAGCTCGGCCGACGAATCGACCGCAGCCTGTTCGGCTGGAGTTGCCACACCGTCGACCACGGCGCTCACCGCGACAACATCAGCAGACACGGACGCGCTGGTCGCGTCGTCGCTGGTTGTCGGGTCCGTTGCGTCAGAGGGGGTGAGGTCGTCGTTCATACTCAGCTGATTGGACGTTCCGCAGGGTCGCTCTGGTTCCGCGTTTGTAACATTTGCGCCAGGTTCGCGCGCCCGCGAGCGATCCGACTCTTGACCGTACCGATCGGAATGCCCAGCGTGTCGGCTATCTCGGCGTAGTCAAGGTCACCGACGTCGCGGAGGATGACGGGAAGTCGAAAGTCGTCGGCAAGTCCGGCCAACGCCTCATCGAGTTCGAGTCGGTCGGCAATCGCTTCGACTTGCGCAGCGGCGCGCGGGTCGGACTGCGCCGACGATGCACCACCGCCACGGTGCTCGCCGTGGCTTGAGTGCTCGCCGTCTGTACCACGTCCGCTCGGATCATCGAGGCTGGCGACAGGCCGTCGTCGCCGCCGACGCAACTCGTCGAGGCTGGCGTTGGTGGCGATGCGATAGATCCAAGTTGACACCGACGAGCGGCCATCGAAGCGGTCGAGGCTGCGCACGATGGCAATCAGCGCTTCCTGCGCAGCGTCGGCGGCGTCGGCGTCGTGACCGGTAATGCGCCGACAGACGGCGTACACCCGGTCGTAGTGGTTCCGCAACAACTGATCCATCGCCGCCCGGTCCCCGGACTGGGCGCGTTGCACCAGGCTGGCGTCGTCGCTCATTGCCAGGGGGCACCGCCGACCAGCGATGACCTGCTCACGCGAGTGGCTCGAAGCGCACCTCGGCGATGGTGCCGCTATAGGGGTTGTCGGCGCTACATGATGCACCGGGGCCGAGTTGGCGCAAGGACACGAGCAGATGGCGCACCGGCGTGGTCACCTGCAGGAACAGATCTTCGGCAGCAGAGCCGGTGTCGCTCGCGATCGGGGGGCCCCAGTCGGCAAACTGCGGAGGAATCGTCTCGAGCGCCGAGCCGTAGATCTCGACCTGCCACGGTGCGCTGGTGACTTGCACCGTGAGTCGGCCGGCAGACGTGGCCGTCAGCGAGGTCACGATCCCGACTCCGCCTTTGCCGCCGAGGTACTCCGACGAGTAGCACTGCGTGGTCCATCCGGTGGCAGGGTTGCCGTCGATGACCAGCGGTGCTTGCGCGTCGTGCTCGTCGCCGTCGTCACCGTCAGGGTCGTACGCGACGACCGCAGAGATGCCGGCGCTGGCATCGACAACCACCGGCGCCGGAACCACCGCTGATCCGGCGCCGGCGGTGGTGACCGTGGCAGCAGCGGCGGCCGCGGGATTCGGGTTGTCTGTGTCGCCGGTGCCGAGGGTGTTCCACAGCGCTGCGCTCACCACGATCGCCGCCAACAACAACGAGCCGACCACGATCAGCGATGGCCCGCGTCGATGCTCGAATTGCCGATTCGGGCGTTGCTGCACGCGGTGTTGGCCGGTGGGGGTGCGGTCGCGGACGTCGCTGACCTCGCGGCGCGCTCCGGAGGGGGCCGCCCGCCGCCCGTTTGCCGGAACTGGCTGGTACCCGCCGACGGCCGCGCCGTGACCGGACTGGACCGGGGTGGGTCCGGACTGGACCGGGGTGGGTCCGGTCGGGCGACGCGTCGGGTCGAACAACAACGGGCCGGTGGTTGTGGTGTCGCCGGGAATCGGTTCGTGGGCCCGTGCGGCCACCTCGGTCAGCGCGGCACGCAACGCCGCGCCGGACGCGTACCGCTGATCGGGCCGACGGGCAAGCAGGCGATGGATCAGGTCGGCGAGCCCCGGCGGCAACGTCGGCCGCAACCGGGTGATGTCGGTTGGATCGCGCTGCAGTCGAGCGAGTGCAGTATCAGCGTCGTTCTGCCCAAGGAACGGCACGCGACCTGCCAGGCATTCGTAGAGCACGAGCCCGAGCGAATACAGATCGGCGCGGCCATCGAGACGTTTGCCGCGCACCTGTTCGGGCGACAGGTACTTGGCGGTGCCCATCATGATGTTGTCGTTGGTGAGATCGTCGCCGACCGACTCGAGTCCTTTGGCGATGCCGAAGTCGGTGAGCAGCACGCGCCCATCGGGGGTGATCAAGATGTTGCCGGGCTTGACGTCGCGGTGAACCATGCCCGCGTGGTGTGCGGCGTCGAGGGCACTGGCGACACACGATCCAATGTGGATCGTGAGATCGGGGCTGAGCTTTTTCTGCTCGTCGAGCAACTGCCGCAAGCTCTTGCCATTGACCAGCTGCATCACGACGGCCTGCCGGCCTTGGTCTTCGATCGCGTCGTACACCGCGACGATGTTCGGATGGTTCAACTGGGCGACGGCAATGGCTTCGCGGCGGAACCGTTCGGCCACTACGGGATCGCTGGCGAGCGAGGCCTTCAACAACTTGACGGCGACCTGCCGCGACAGCAACACGTCGGTTCCGAGCCAGACTTCGGCCATGCCTCCTTGCGCGAGGCGTCGCTCCAGACGGTAACGCTGGGCAAGCAATGCCGGCGGATGCGGCGGGGGGCTGGTCGTCGTCGACATGTCCGGTCGTCAACGCTAGTGGGAATCGCCGCCAGCACACTGGCATGATCGGTTACCGGGTAGATCGGGCGTACGTGTAACGCCATCGGCGCGAACGGTGGGGCGGCGGGTTCGGTTCAGCGTTGCTGGAATGCGATGCCGATTGTTCCCCGACCCGTGTGGCTGCCGACGACGGGTCCGATGTCGCCGACGATGATGTCGCCCGGGTAGTGCGGCCGGAGCATGTCGACGAACCGGTCGACGTCGGCGCAGTCGGCGTGCAGTACAGCCAGGTTCGACACCTCGCCGTAGCTGACCAACTTGTCGACCAGGAATGCCAACGCCTTGGAACGTGTCCGTTGCTGGCCGCC
>JANOKQ010000848.1:0-2464 GCA_031419375.1 Acidimicrobiaceae bacterium | reverse complement strand
GATCAGGTGGGCAATCCGGTGGGTGAGCACGCGGGTCTTGCCCGACCCGGCACCGGCCACCACCAGCAGCGGGCCCCCACGGTGCACCACCGCGTCGAGTTGATCGGGGTTGAGGCCATCGAGCAGATTGATGGCAGGCGTGTCGGCGCTCATGAACCACCCATCCTACGGAAGGGCTGCCACCTGGACCTGCGAGGGTGCGACGGACCGGGGTCAGGGGTTGAGCGAGATGATGAACGCCTGGTTGGCTGGAACACGGCCTGCGAGCACCGCACCGAACGCGTCGGTGACCGCGTCGGGACCGCGGTGGACAACGACGTCGATCCACGTCGCAGCGGACGCGGTGAACAGATCCCATGCGGCGTTCACCCGCTCGTCGAACCCACTGCCGCCCCAGTCGGCGATTCGGCGTTGCACCTGATCGGGAGCGAAGAACAGCTCCGGTGCCGGACCGGGCAAGGACAGCCCGAAGCGAACCTCGGTCCAGTGCGTCGCCCCAACCTGGCAGCTGTGCCGCAATGAATCGCCGAAGTGGTTGTGCACCTCGGCGAGAACGTTGGCATCGCCACCCATGTCGACGAGCACGGTCGGAGTCGAAGCGTCGAGCGTCGACACTTCGCCGTAGACGACGACGCTGTCGTAGTAGCCGACCGAGCGGACGAACTCGGCGTTGCGGGCCGACGTCAACCCAACCACGTTGATGTCGCGAGCCGACGACAGCAGTGCCGCCAGCGCGAGCGCCGTCTTGCTGGATGCACTGGCGATCACCACCGATGTCGCCCCGAACGATTCGGCCTCGGCCAGCCAGTCGTCGATCAGGAACGATGTGGTGAACAACGGGCGCAGGATGGCGCGGATGTGTTCGTTGTGGGCGGATTCCCGATCGGTCAGGCGCACGTACTGGTTGTAGACCGGTGACATCGGCGCGCGGTGCGCCGCCGCGTCGGTGAACGACGCCGGAGTCACCCTGCTTGGCTCGACCACCAGATGGGTTGACATCGGGAAGTAGCCGTAGACCCGCTCGCCATCGGCGATGCCGTCGGCACGCGACTCGACGACATCGGCAAAGCCCCACACCGGGATCCGGCCCCATCCTGGTTCGGCGGGGAAGAAGTTCCAGTACCCCATCGCCTCACCGAACACCCCGTAGGTGATGTTGTTGGCCGTCAACGCCGCGTGGTCGAGGTGCAGCACTGCCTGCCCTGCGGCGGCAGCAGGCACCGACTCCTCGACGATTCGGTGTTGGGTGAGATCAGTCCGGCGAACTTCGAAGTCCATCGGCTCACCATAGTGACGTGCGCAATCCGGTAGGTGCGGGATGGCTCGAAGATCATGAAGCGTTGGTCGAGACGTGATTGAATCGTGCCCATGAAGGCTGCCATCGTCGTCGAGAGTCTCACCGGGAACACGTGGAAGGCGGGCGAGCGGATTGCCTCGCTGCTGCAGCAGGAGGGGTGGACGATCACCGGCCTCAGCCGCGTGCGCCAGCCCGACCATGCCGCTATTCAAGATGCCGATTTCGTGTTGGTCGGCACGTGGACGCACGGACTGTTCGTTGTCGGCCAAGGCCCGTTCGGGCTCGGCGCGATCGGCAAGTTGCCGATGATGCGCGGCAAGAAGTCGGCGGTGTTCTGCACGTTCGCGTTGAACCCGGCCAAGACCCTCGACAAGCTCACGACCGCGGTGATGGGCCGCGGTGCCGATGTGCTCGGTGGTGTGGCGCTGAACCGGGCCAAGCTCGACGAGCACAGCGAGGTCTTCGTCGACCGCCTGCTCGCCAACTTGCCACCCTCGATGGCCCTGCGCTGAGCTGACTCGCGCGCCCGTCAGCCGCAAGTCAGCTGCGGGGGTCGGCCACGCGGCCGAGGAACAGGATCGCTCCAGTCGCCAGGTCGCGTAGGGCGAACACGAACGGGCGGTCGACGGCCAGTGTCACCGGCTCCAGCGGTGCCGGTGCCGACGTGGTTTCGATCAGCACAGCGGTTGCCGCAGCGGCTTCGGTACCAAACTCGTCGACGGTGATGTTCGCCTGGTGGACGACGGCAGAGATGTGTAACGCCTCGTCGACCGACATCGCACTGAAATCGGCGCTGTCGGTGAACGCTTCGGTCATACCCACCGCCACGAGCACGTCGCCGAGGGCGACATTGGACTCGATGTCGAAGCTGGGCAGCGACAACGTGACCTCGCGCGCCTCGAGGTACTGGGTCGCGTCGGTGACGAGAAAGATCTCTTCGAACTGGTCGAGGAAGCCGTCCTCGGGCACGAAGATCAGCATCGCCAACTCGCCGCCGCTGTAGGGCAGCTCGACCGCCCGCCAGCCGTCGCCCGCTGCAAACATCATCGGCCTGGTCGCCGTCATCATCGGCACCTCGGTCACGGAACCATCGGGCAATGTGAACGGTCCGTCCACGGTGGCCTGGGGGTCGAACGGCTTGAGCCACGGCGCTTTCAGATACACGGC
>JANOKQ010000847.1:0-14295 GCA_031419375.1 Acidimicrobiaceae bacterium | reverse complement strand
GGAGTGCATCGCGTCGGTGCAGGCACGACGCCAGCGCGACGGAGTGACATGGCACGTCGAGCCGATCTTCGAGGTCGCTGCATGAATGTCAGTCGGGCATCATGAACGTCTGTCGCGAGCGGTGGGCGGTGCCGTGGCCGCCGGTGTCACCACGGCAAGGGCCTCCGCTGTGGTTGGCGAACCGGACTCGAGGGTGGTGGCACTGCTGAGTGCCGGCTTGGCCGCGGGACCCTCACCGCCGCTGCAGGCGGTGAGGGTCAACACGGCACCTACCGCTGCGGCGGCGACGAGTCGGCGAGGACTCGTTGTCGCCGCAGCGAGAACCTGACGGGTTCTAGTCGCGGTCATCGCTGTCGCTGCCGCTCTCATGCTTGTCGCTGTCGGGCTTGTCTTCGTCGGAGTTGTTCTCGTCGGGCTTGTGCTCGTCGCCATCGTCGGACTCAGCGTGGTCGGAATCGTCGTCCTCGACCTCGTGCTTGTCACAGCGGATCTTCACATCGACTTTGATCCTGCGCCGTTCGTCGCTCGAGTGGACCTTGATGGTGACTCGTTCGCCCGTGGCGAAGCGCACTTTGATCTTCTCGTCGCCTGCTTCAACCTGGGCATCGGGGTGGGAGACGACCACGTTGCCGACGGTTCCTTCTGGGGAGACGACGTAGTCGATGCGGGCCTCGCTGCCGTCACACAGCATCGCCTGCCAGAACTGCGGGCCTGTCGCCGCCGCAGCGTCGACCTCGAGCGCCTTCAACTTGGACAACGACACCTGGACCTTGGCGCGGGTTTCGCCGTCATCGGTTTTCAGTTCGGCCTTGATCGTCAAGTACCTCGCCTGAATGCCGTTTACGAACTTGATCCGCACCTTGGCGACGCGCTTCATCTCGTCGCCGTCATCGTCGCCGTGATCATCCTCGTCGGTCGAGTACTCGGTCGCGCCGACAACCGCAGTGGGATCGTTGACGGTGACCCCGCTCACATCCGGGCCACCGCCGAGTGTTCCGATGGTGAAGTTGACGGTGGTGGTGGTTCCCGTGTCGAACACGTCGCCGGACCAAATGCCGGCGCCGCTGACGGCTTCGAGTGAGCCGGCTTTTGCCTCAACTCGCTGGCCGCCATCGCGGGTCTTCACGACGACTTTCGCTGTGCCCGCATCGTTGACGAAGGCGACCCGGTTCGGTTTGGAGTTCGTCTCCGTGAACCCGTCGGCCGGGTTCAACGTGATGCTCGCTACCGAGCCGTCCGGCCCCGTGGCGACATCGACGGTCAATGGCACTCCGAACAGCGGCAGCGTGGTCGATGTGGTCGCGGCGATCACTGGGGCTGCCGCGGGGACGGCAGCCGCGGGGTCAGACGTGGTGGTCGTATCCTCCGCGCTCACCGGCGTAGCGGTCAACGCTGCGCCGAGGGCGGCAGCGATCAGGGCGGTCGTGACCCGTCGGGTTCGTGATCTCATGGGGTGGCTCCATCAGGGCAATATTGCGTCGCAACGGTTGCGATCGTGCATGGACACGAAAGTGATCGGTCTCGAGGTTGGTTTCGTGAGCGGAATTGTCCGAGCCTTGCCAAACCAACCGCACAGGGTGGCCTCACGAGGCCTGCCAGACCGTTTTCAGACGAATTCGGCTCAGGGTAGAACGCCGGCGTGGGCGAGCGCCAGGCGGATCAGGCGGTCCTGACCGCCGGTCATGTCACGTCGCACCCGCTCGCTCACGGCGTCGGCGGGCGTGTACCACTCGAGGTCGAGGGCTTCTTGGGCAGGTTGGCAATCACCGGCGACCGGGACGAGGTAGGCGAGGCTCACGGCATGATGGCGTGGGTCGTGGAAGCCGCTGATGTCGGGGTTCGGAAAGTACTCGACCACGGTGAACGGGGCCGGGCAGGCAGGGATCTGGGGTAAGGCGACGGGGCCGAGATCCTTTTCGCAATGGCGAATCAACGCGTCGCGAATTCGTTCGCCGAACAGCACTCTGCCCGACACCACCATGCGGCTCAACGACCCGTCCGCAGCCTGGCGCAACAGCAGCCCGACGCTGACGACGGTGCCTGTCTCGTCGAGGCGTACGGGGACAGCGTCGACGTACACGAGCGGCACGTTGGCGCGCATGTTGTCAAGCGTGTCCCGGTCGAGCCAGCCGGTTTTGGTATCGAGTTGATCGCTCATGTTCATCCTGTGAAATAGCCGTTCACGTCAACGATGACATGCGTGGTCTGGTTCGCGAAGGTAGTCAGTGCGCCGGTCGCGGCCAAACGCACCATGCCCGCATTGGCCCGCGGCTGTGTCGCGGGATAGTTGAGGTTCGAGATCAGCGGCAGTGTTTGGTCGGCGGGGAACACGGTCAAAAAGCCGGCCCCGGCTGCCAGATCCGAGGTGAGGTTCATCGACACAGCGCTGGCGCCGGCAGGGATCGCCGCCGCGGTGATCCCGGTGATCTGCACCGGGCGGGCGGTCAGGGTGACGTGCGGACCAGCGGCGATGCGGCTGTCGTAGGCGCGCCCGGGAGCAATCGGGACGAACAGCCCCGTGGCCGAGACCTCAGCGGTGAGCCCGGTGATGTAGCCCATCAGGTCGGCGACGATGTGCGTGCTGGTGTTAGTGAAGACGCTGATGCTCCCATCGGGGCCCACGGGCACGATGCTGAGCGTGCCCGACGCCAGCCCGGCGGTGTAGTTGCCGTTCGAGGTGGTGAGCCCGAGGGCCCCGGTGGGTTGGGTCCGGAGGTAGCCGGCGCCGACGGCCTGATCGGCGACGACGTTGACAACGGCCGCAGAGGCACCCGCCGGGATTCCGGTGATCCGCACGGTCTCGCCGCCGAGTGGTTTGTGGGCGAGCCATTCGGGTGGTACCGGCCCCGACGACTCTGGTCGCGTGTCGAGAACCCGTTGCGGTGCGACGGCAACAAAGCGTCCAGCGGCTGCGGTGGCCGGAGGCGTCGGGGTGGCCGGTGGCGCCGGGGTGGCCGGAGGGGTCGGGGTGGCGACGGGAACCGGCGTGAAGAAGCCCATGATGTCGACCACCACGTTGCCGCCGGCGAACAGGTACAAGCTGATCGAGTTGTTGGCCCCGACGGGAACGATGGCGAAGTTCGGTTGCACCTGTCCGGGCGTGGCGACGTTGAGGTTCGACGATGACCCGAGTTGGCCGAGCAGGGTCGGTATCGCTTGGACGTATCCGGCAGCGACGTTGCCGACCGAAACGATGCTGACGGCCACGGCGCTTGCACCGCTGACGCCGACCGGGAGGTCGATGATGCTGTACTGCGGGTGGGGGCCGAGGCGGGCGTTGACCGTGGAGGACTCGGGACGCGTGTCGAGCAGCCTGGTCGGAACGGCGAAGGCCGTGTACGTCGCCGGTCGGGCGTCGACCGCGGTCGGCGGCGGTGCCGGCAACAGCGATTTACCCGTTCCGAACGCGGTGTCGGGGCCGGGGAGGCCGAGGTCGGCAACAAGATGCTTCGTCAGCGCAGCGAGATGCACACCGGGGAGGGCGAGGCCCCTGCCGAGGATGAGCGCGGCGGCACCCGCAGCAGTTGGCGCGGCTGCGCTGGTTCCGTTGAAGCACGCACCGGGGCCGAACACCGCAGGGCTGTAGATGGTGCTCGTGACGCAGCTGGGCGCCGACATGTCGGGCTTCAGCCGTCCGTCGTTGGTGGGGCCTTGTGACGAGTAGTACGCGATCGTCGAGCCGGTGGGCGGATCGACAGCCCCGACGGAGATGAGTGACGGGCTGCGCGAATCGACCACGGGCTTGGCCGCGCTGTATGCGATCTGGCTGTACTCGAGCGTTCCGTCGAAGGTGCCGACTTCGATGATGTCGCCGTCGGCATTGCCACCAGAGACTCGCCGGATGCGGAGTTCCAGCGTGCCGGAGTTGGTCGCGCACACAGTGTCATCTTGGCCCTCGATCGGGATCGCACCGGCACTTTGGCTTTCGTTGATGGTCTTGGAGACGGAGCCGTTGATGAGCACCTCGACGCCGTAGTCAGTGACCTGGCCGGGCGATTCGCCAAAATCGGACCAACGGACACCGTCGAGCCCGAGGCAGGTCACCCCGCCAGGGGAGCCCGCTGAACTTCGAATCCCGAGCGTGGTGTCGACGCCCGGGCCGTTCAGGAAGTCGACGTACCCGAACGGATCGACGCCGTCGACGTAGCGCCCGTAGCTGCCGGCTGCATCGTTGCCTGCTGAGTTGAACCACACCAGTCCCTTGCTCGTGGCATATTCGACGGTGGCGGCCAAAGGTCCAGACCCGTCGCCGGCACCGTCGTATGCGGCACCGAGCGACCGGGTCATGACCGAGACGCCGTTCGAGACGAACCAGTCGATCGAGGCGCGGAGGTCGCTCGCCGTGCCGACTGTCGCGAGAAACAGTTCGGCGTCCGGGGCGAGGTCCTTGACCACCTCGGCCACGGCAACACCGTGCTCGGAAGCACCTTTGCTCGAATCGCACAGGCCGGTGCCCGAGCCGTCGAGGCAGAAGCGGTGCGCCAGATCGGGGAGCGGCCCATGCTCGGCGGCGTTCCACAACGTGAGATCGAAGAAGTCGACGATGCCCACCCGCACCCCGGCACCGGTGATGCCGGCGGCGTGCCAGTCATCGGCATTCACGGCGGCGACGCCTTCGCCGACGACCGGCCCGAACTCGGTTCGGGTGATCGGTCGGCTCGCTGTCAGCGGTGCCCTGGTGAACTCGATGGCCGAGGCTGCGTCGAGGCGCGCCACCCGGACGGCGGGGATCGAAACCTGTAGCACCTCGCCCTCGACCGCACCGGTGATGATGCCGCCGGCGGCGATCACCTGCCGGCGTGCCGCAGTCGTGTCGTCGGCGATGGCTTCGATCGTGATCGGTGACGACGGCGACGGCGCAGTGTCGAGCAGTTCGGTGAGCCGGGTGGTGCGCTCGGCGCCGCCGGGTGTGGCCTGAACCGCACGTGCCGGAGCGCCGCCAGCGACAATCGCAGCGACCATCAACAACGATGCCCCCAGCGCGACCCGTGTCGGCCGCCGCGGTGTCGTGGGGGAACCTCTTCCCGGGCACGGTGACAGGCGTGAAATGACGCTGGTCATCGGCGCGGACGGCGGCGGGCCGGGATCTTGAGCGTGGAGCGTTGTTGCGCCGGCACGACGATCGAGGTGGTGTCGTCGACTGCGATGGCAATACCGTCAGCGTCGATGTCGACGGGCTCGGTGGGGGCAGCGACGACGACCTGGGTTTCCTGCTTGACCCGTCGACCGAGGGCCTGATCGAGCCCGAACATCCCGGCCGCAACCACACCCCCGAGGGCGCCGTGACGACGCTGTGCGTTGGCGATCAGCGTCGGCCCATCATCCGGCCCCAGGTCGACGGAGCTTTCGTGGCGTGCAGCGTGGTGTGCAGCGTCGTCGTGGTCGGCGTCGTGGTGTGCGACGACGTTGCCTGGTTCGGCGGCTTCCGCTGGGCCATTCTCGCAGCCCACGGGCTCGTCTCCATCTGCTCCGACCACATCTGAACGCTACCCGCTCGCGGGGTGAGGGGTATCGCCGGCCGGGGTGTTCGGGTTCACTACATTGGGGATGTGTCCGAGGGTGAACACGCACATCGAGCAGCCGCCGCGCTGCGGACGGGACTGGTTGGCAGATCGCTGATCAAGTTCGCTGCGCCCGGCCTCGTCGGCCCGCATCCTGCTGTTGGACGGGTGGTCGAAGGCGTCAAGCTCGTCGAAGGACGCGGCCGCCAACTTGACGTGGTGTGGGACGACGGGCTCGTGCTGCACACGCAGCTCCGCCGTCGGGGCACCTGGGACCTGTATCGCGACGGCGAGAAGTGGCGGGGCACCTTCAACCAGGTTTGCGCCGAGATCCATACCGAGAACTGGATCGCAGTGTGCTTCGGTGCCGCGGTTGTGGAGACCTATCGGCGATATGACCGGTCGCGTCACCCCGGCGTTGGGCCACTCGGGGCCGATGTGTGCCGCACGGACGCCGATCTCGACGAGAGCATCAATCGCCTGTACCACTACCACGATCAGCAGGCACCGATTGCCGAGGCGCTGCTCGACGAGCACGTGGTCCGCAGCCTCGGCAACGTCTACCGGTGCGAGAGCCTGTGGGCCTCCCGGTTGCACCCGTTCGCTCCGGTGGCGTCGCTCGATGGTCCCGAGTGCGCCGGTCTCGTCGAAGTCGCGGCTCGGCTCGTGCGGGCCCATGTGCACGGCGGCGGAATCGTCCCAACCGGTTTCGTTCCCGGTTTCGTTCCCGGTTTTGTTCCCGGAGCGGTCCCGGCGGGAACGGTCCCGATCGGCTTCGTCCCGGCAGGTTTCGGGGTACCCGGCGTTGTGACCGCTACCGGTGCCGACCTGGAGGCGTATGGCCGCAATGGGCAGCCGTGTCGGCGGTGCGGCGACACGATCCACGTCTGTCGATCAGGCGAACACGCCCAGTTGCTCTACTGGTGCCCGGGGTGCCAGGTGCGTCACTCGCCGTTCAACGCAGTCGTTGCTCACGTCCCGGGGTCACGGCCGATGGACCCTCACCCAGCGGCGGCGCAGTACCTCAGCGACCTGCCATGGCGGCGCAACGAGCGCCGGGCAGGCTGACGCTCACGAACGCCGTTTGTTGTCGCGAGGACGGCGAAGCACCTTGCGTTGCACGAAACGCATGCCGCTCCACACTTCATTGATCGAGCACCCCTTGTTGTCGACCCAACCGGTCCTCGACAACACCGCCCGCAGCACGTCTTCGGTGATGTCGGTGGCCACTCCCGACGTGGCCTTCGGCCAGGCCACCCATACCGCACCGTTGGGCTCGGCGGCCGTAGCCAGCTTGGGCCACTCGGCCAGCAGCGTCGATCGCTGACGGTGGAACGTGACCACCACGTCGATCGGGGCGAGCAACGACCGCTGCCAGACTGCTGTGCCGATGTCGCCGAGGAGGTCGGCGAACTCGGCTGGCTCGTGACGCACGGTGAAGATCACGCCGCCGGTGATGCCGAGCTTGGCGGCCAGCCGAACGGGAGCAGATGAGTTTGCGGTGCCGCTAGTCATGATCGGGTCATTCTCGCGCTTGGGTCGTTGTGTCGTGGGCATCGTCGCGCGTGAGCAACCGCGCGCTGGCAAGGATGCGATCGACTGCGATCTCGATCACCACCCGGTCGGGGCGTGGCTTGGGGGTGCTGTACCGATTGGCGTAGCGCTGTACGGCGGCGGCAACGTCGTCGGGGTCGCTGGTGGCTCGCACCGTTCCCTCCAGGGTGATCCAACGTGCCCCGTCAACCTGGCACACCGCAGCGCGCCCGCCGCTGGCGGCGTTGCGCACTTTTGTCGACGACGCGAACGTGATCACCCGGACCAACGCACGCTCGTGGTCGTAGGTGAATCCGATCGCCACGACGTGCGGGCTGGTGTCGGCGCGCATGGTGGTGAGCGTCGCCAGGTGGCGGTCGGTCAGGAAATCGAGTGCTTCCGGGGTGAGTTGGTGCGGGCCCATCTGGGTCATCATGCCCCGGTGCAGTCACGTGGTGGCGATTGCGTGCAAGATGTCGGAGCGGGCAGCCTTCCAGGCGGGCAGCACCGATGCCAGCAGCGCCATGACAAGCGCGATGACGACGAACACGACAACTGCAGTCGCCGAGACGCTGAACGTGTTGAGTCCCTCGTCGGCAAGCGCAGTGACCACGATCCATCCGAGCGCCAGCCCCAAGGCGGTCCCGATCAGCGCGCCGAGCATTGCCGTGATCATTGCCTCGACGATGGTGCTCGATGCTGTCTGGCCGCGGGTCATCCCGATCGCGCGCACGAGACCGAGCTCGCGGCGGCGCTCGAGTACGGCGAGCCACAAGGTGATGACGATGCCGACCACGGCGATCAGGATCGACAACAGCAGCAACGCGTAGATGAAGTTCAGTAACGGATCGACCTGGGCTGCTTGCGCGTCGATGAACTCGTTGCGCGTCTGCACCGTGCTGGTGGGGTATCGGTTGGTGACCGTGCGGATGGCCGCCTCGACGCGTGCCGCGTCGAGGCCTGGAGCGGACTGCACCAGGACCTGCAGGTCGAACAGATCGGAGGTTTGGCCCTGCAGCAGGTCGCGGCTGACGATCAGATTGCCGAAGTCCTCCGAGTCGAACAGGCCGACCACCTCCAGAGTCCGTGCCGTCCCGTCCTGCAACACCGCCGTGACGTCATCGCCGATCACCAGCGCGTCGCGTGCGGCTTTGTCGGTGGACATCAGGATCGCCTCGTTGTTCAGTTCGCGCCATCCCCCGGCGACGAACGGCAGGTCGAACAGGCCCTCGGCCCGCTGCGGGTCGACCGTGAGCACGGTCTTGGCTGCGGGCTGGCCCTGCTCCAATAGCCGGATCGAGACGATGCCGATGCCGACGGCATTTTGCACTTCGGCAAGCATGTTCAGTTCATCGACAAGGGCGACTGGCAACCCGACAAATCCGTTGCTATCGCTGGGGCTCACTGCGAAATCGCCGGTGAACTGCTCGCCGATGGAGACACGGATCGAGCTCTTGATCGAGGACCCGAGGGTGGCCACTCCGATCACGAGCGCTAGCCCGATGGCCAGCGCGCCGGCGGTGAGCGAGGTTCGCTTCGGGTTGTTTGCTGCGTTGCGCCCGGCGATCTCGGTGGTGACTCGGCGCTGCCCGAGAATTGGTTTCACCACCCCCCTCGAGAACGGCCCAGACACCAGTGGGCCGAGCACCACCACGGAAGCGAACAACCCGATGATGCCGGGCCCGAGCCACAGCGCATCGGCGCTGAGGCCGAGTGCCGTCCCGCCGACGGCGATTGCCGCAAGGACGAAACCAACCATCAGCCGCGGTCGGCTGACCGAGGAGCGATCGACGGCGACGTCGCGCATCGCTGCCAGTGGAGGCACACGCCCCGCTCGAACCGATGGCACCACCGCGCAGACCAAGGTGACGAACACCCCGACGATCAGTGTGACCGCGAAGGCTGACAGGTTGACGACGAGTGGGGTGTCGGAGGGTCCGAACCCGGTGACGCGGAGCAGCGCCACGATCGCGGTTGCGAGTGCAAGACCACCGACGAACCCGGCCAGCCCGCCGACGATGCCGACAGCGAGCGCCTCGGCGAACAGCACCCGGGTCACCTGGGAACGGCTTGCGCCGATCGCCCGCAGGAGCGCATTTTCCTGCTGGCGTTGCGCGGCACTGATGCTGAATACGTTGAAGATGATGAAGCAACTGATGAACAGCGAGATGGCGGCGAAGATGGTGAGAAAGATCGTGAAGAAACGCAGCCCGTCGGCGAGCGCGCTTTGGTTCTCCTCGGTGATCTCGGCGCCGGTGAGCACTTCGATGTCGCGGTCGAAGAACCGTTGCCCGATCACATCGGCGAGCGCCGCGTCGCTCACCGATCCGTCGCCGACGACCACAACGGAGTCGATCATCGCAGCGTCACCGATGACGAACTCCGAGGCGGTAGCGAGATCGAACAGCGCCCAGGTGGCGGCCCCCGAGGTGTCAGCACGGGCAAATGTGGCGATGCCGACCACGGTGAAACGGCGGACACCAACCTTGGTGGTGATGTCGACACCGTCACCGACAGAGACACTGCCGTCCGTGGCCGAGCGGCGATCGATCACGACTTCAGTGGCTCCCTCGGCGCCGCGACCCTCGGCGATGCTCCATGGTGAGCTGGCCGAATCGACGAAGACACCACCAAACTTCGGTGGTCCGTCCTGGCCGATCACCCCGCCGTCGGCGGTCGAGATCTGGGCGAGCCCTGGCCCGTCGCCGACGGCTTCGCGTACGCCGGGGATGGCGCGGACCTCGTCGACGAAATCGACTCTGAGGCGGTCGCGGTTTTCGATGCCGCGGTTGCCTTCGATCACGTTTGCCGACCTGACGAACGCGTCGGTCTCGGCGTACGCATTGGCGAACATCCGGTCGAAGCTCGACCGGATGGTGTCGGTGAACACGAGCACGCCGGCGAGAAACGAGCACCCGGCGATCACCGCCAACGCGGTCAGCATCAGGCGCCCTGAGCGGGCACGGGTGTTCTTCATTGCGATTGCGAACACGGCGTGTTAGTCCCCGAAGCGTTTCAGCCGATCGAGGACAGCGTCGGCTGTCGGGCTGGCCATCTCGTCGACGATGCGTCCGTCGGCCAGGAAGATGACGCGGTCGGCGTAGCTGGCCGCGACCGGATCGTGTGTGACCATCACGATCGTCTGGCCAAACTCTTTGACCGCAACGCGCATGAACTCAAGGATCTCGCGCCCGGCGCGACTGTCGAGGTTGCCGGTCGGTTCGTCCGCAAAGATGATCGTGGGCTTGCTGGCCAGCGCGCGTGCCACGGCCACCCGTTGTTGCTGCCCGCCCGACAGTTCGCTCGGGCGATGGGCGAGGCGCGAACGGAGGCCGACCGCGTTGATCACCCGGTCGATCCACTGCTGGTCGCCGGTGCTTCCACCGAGCAGGAGCGGCAGCGTGATGTTTTCCAGCGCGGTGAGGGTGGGCACGAGGTTGTAGGCCTGAAAGATGAAACCGACCGCGGTGCGCCGCAGCACGGTGCGCTGTTTGTCGGTCAGCGAAGCGAGCGACATGTGACCGATATGGACCGATCCGCTGGTGAGCGAATCGAGCCCGGCGAGGCAATGCATGAGGGTGCTCTTGCCCGAGCCCGACGGACCCATGATCGCGGTGAATCGGCGGGCCTGGAACGACACGGTGACGCCATCGAGGGCGCGGACCTGGCCGTCGCCAGTGCCGTACACCTTCGTCGCGTCGAATGCGCCTGCGGCGGTGGCCCGCACCGTGATCGTTCTCGACCCGATGCCCGTCGGATCGCCACTGTCGCTGGCCATTTCGCTGGTCCAGTCGCCCGCCGTGGCGGCAACGACGGTGTCCGCCTCGGGGCGTGTGTCGGCGCGGCCTTCCGGCATGGGGCTGCGTCCAGGCGCTGGCCAGGTCGCAGACCCAGGCGTTCGCGGAGGAGGCAGTGTCATGGCAGCAGTTGTAGCGCGCCGCGACCGCAGAACGAACGCGGAGCCCTGGTGAACCGTGATCTCCGGGCCTGCGGATTTGAGCGTGTTGGAAAGCCGTGCTCGATCGGGATAGCGCGCTGCCCTACGCTGATCGGGTGATCCAGTGCCCGTCGTGTGCGGTTCCGTTGGCGGCCGACGCCAGGTTCTGCTCGTCGTGTGGCCGCGCGGTCGTGGCCACCCTGGCCGAGGAGCGGCGGATCGTGACCGTGGTGTTCGGCGACGTCGTCGGCTTCACCACGCTCGCCGAGCACCTCGACCCGGAGCAACTCAAGCGGCTCGTTGACAACGCGTTCGAGCGCCTCGTCGACGATGTGGTTGCCTTCGGTGGACGGGTCGACAAGTTGCTGGGCGACGGGATTCTGGCGCTGTTCGGAGCGCCGGTTGCCCATGAAGACGATGCCGAACGGGCGGTCCGGGCTGCGCTGCGGATGCAGCGCTCCCTTGGCGAGTTCGTTGCCCGGTCGAACCTCGATCCGCCGCTGCGGATGCGCATCGGGATCAACACGGGCGAGGTGTTGGTCGGCACGCTGGCCGGAACCGACTACACCGCGATGGGCGATGTGGTGAACACGGCGTCGCGTTTGCAGGAGGAGGCACCGCCCGGTGGCGTGCTTGTGGGAGAAGCGACATATGCCCAGACGCGAGGTGTTATCGAGTACGGCGCACCGACCGAGCTGCAACCGCGTGGGCGCGAACACTCGATCGTCACCTGGGTTGCGCTCGACGCGCTGGCACCGCCCGGGTCGCGGCAGCGGCGAACCGACCTTCGCCTGGTCGGTCGGGAATCCGAGCTGACGCTGGCGCGTGCCGCCGCCAATCTGGCCCTGCGCGAGCGGCGCAGCCTGTTGCTGAACATCAGCGGAGAAAGCGGCGTCGGAAAGACCCGGTTGGTCGACGAACTGCTGGCGACCCCGCACAACCCTGATTCGGGCGAGGTGGCTCAAGCGGGCGGCCTGGCTGCGGCGACGGTTCTGGAGGGCGTGTGCGTTCCCTACGGTGTCACCAACGTGTGGTCGCCGGTGGCCGGTGCGCTCATCGACCATTTCGAGATTGATCCATTGATGGCGGTCGCCGAGCTTCGCTCGATCGTGCGGACCAAGGCCGCACGAGCATTGGCCGTCGACCCCTCCGGTGCCGACGCCGACCGTTTCGTCGAGGTGTTCCTGCACCTCCTCGGTTACGAATCCGAACTCGACCGCAACGACCCCGTCTGTCGCCGTGATGCCATCCACACCACCATTGTCAGGATGGTCGAGGCCCATGCAAACAAAGGGCCGCTGGTGCTGTGGATCGATGACCTGCAGAGTGCCGATCAGGTGGTGATCGACCTGCTCGCTCATCTCGCCGTTTCGATCACCCGGCAACCTTTTGTGCTGATCACCTCAATGCGGCCCGGCGGCGATGTCGAGTGGCCGCCCAGCAGCGACCGGATCAGCATCGTGTCGATGGTCGTCCACCCGCTCTCGCGTGACGGTAGCGACGAGCTTGCGCTGGAGTTGCTCGGCGAGCTGACCGACCGGGGGGTGACCGACCGGCGCTTCCTTGGCACGTTGTTCGATCGCAGTGGCGGGAACCCGCTGTTCTTGCAGCAACTCGCCAGTGTGGTTGCCGAGGAAGGGTTGGCGAGCGAGCTTCCGGAGTCGTTGCGCGCGCTCATCGCTGCTCGCCTCGACCAGTTGCCGATGTTGGAGCGACGCGCGCTCGACAACGCCGCGACGCTTGGCCTCACCGGCAGCATTGCTGGGCTCGGCCGGTTTGCCGCAGCGATGAAGCAAGACTTCGATCGTTCGCTGCTGGCCAACTTGGAGGCCAAGGGCTTCTTGGAAGTCGACGGTCAGAAATGGCGGTTTCGCAGCGACTCGGTGCGTGAGACGGCATATCAGCGCCTGACCAAGGCGTCGCGCGCGCAGCGTCACGCGGGGGTTGCGGCGTCGATGGCCGAGCACACCCCGAACGCGCTTGACGATCTGGCCCACCACTCGGCAACGGCGGCCGAACTGGTGCACGAGATCGGCACCGTCGACATGGTGCCGGCGACGATCCGCGACGACGCGTTGCGATTCCTCGACGCGGCCATCGACCGGGCTCGCCAGACAGGCAGCCAGCGGCTACTCGTGCGCCACACCACCCGAGCGATCGGCCTGCTCGCCGACGACTCATCGACGTCAACCGAGCGGATGCGACTGATGCTGGCCCGGTGCGCCGGGCTGACCGAACTGCGTGACTATCAGCGCGCCAGGGTCGACATCGACATCGTGCTCGCCGATGCGGTCGCACGTCACGACACGGTGCTGGAGGGATCGGCGCGCAAGGCGCTCGGTTTCTTGCATCACCTGCACGGCGATCAAGCGGAGGCCCGCGCCGAACTCGGATCGAGCATCGAGTTGCTGCGCGCGGCGGGAGACGTCGAGCAGCTCGCCGACGCGCTGCGCCAGCGCGGGTTCATGGAGTTGTTCGGCGGTTCGCTGGTCGACGCCGAATGGTTCCTCGGCGAAGCCGACGCTTCGTACAGCGCGCTCGACGACGAGCGCGGTCGGGCCTACGTCGAGCAGCACCGCGCCTGGCTTGCGTTCCTGGCCGGCGACTTGGCATTGGCCGACGAGCGGCTGCACCGCGCCGCGGAGACCCTCGAGCGCCTCGGCGACCGCAACGGTGTCGGCTGGGCATTCGGCCTGCTCGCGTTCGTCCGTTTCTTTCAGCGCCGATTCGGAGAGGCCGAGGATCTGGCCGTGATCGTCGGTGCCGAAGCAGACCAACGCGGAGACGATTGGGCTGCGGCGATGATGCAGACGCTGATGGCCGATCTGCGCCTGTGGTCGGGACGCCTCACCGATGCGTTGGGTCATGCCGAACAGGCCCGCAATCGGTTCCGTCGCCTCGGTGACCCCTTCGGGATGGTGCAGGCGCTTTCGGCGTTGATTCGTGTACAGGTTGCGCTCGGACGCACCGTGGCACGGCGACGAACCGCTGAAGAGCTGCTGGCACTGGTCGACGCGTCTCCCTCCGGACCGATCCCGCTTCTTGCCGTCGCCGGGGCAGCCATGCATGCCGGCGACGCCCGCGTTGCGCTCGACACGATCGGTCGCGCCGAGGACGACATGGTGAGGCGAGGCACTGGACACTTCGAAGCGACCGTGATCCACGCAATCGCATGTGCTCAACTGGACATGGTGGATGAGGCGGTGGCGGCGATCGAAAGCCTCTCGGCGGAGGCCCGGGCGTTTCCGTTCGCCGGTGCAGCCGCGGCGCTGGTGCAATGGCTCGCTGGTGATCCCGTTGCGGCACTGCGCGAAGCTGCGGCGG
>JANOKQ010000846.1:0-2867 GCA_031419375.1 Acidimicrobiaceae bacterium | reverse complement strand
TCTCGAGCAGTTTGCGTTGCCCGCCCGACAGCGTCCCGGCGTACTCGTCGCGCATGTGGTCAAGTTTGAACCGCCGAAGCAGTTCGTCGGCACGCTGCTCGATCGCAGCCTCTTGATCTCTCCAGAGGAACGGCAACAGACCGTTCCACCACTTCTCGCCGCGCTGGCCCGTGGCACCAAGCTTCATGTTCTCGATGACTGACATCTTGGTAAGGCTCTTGGTGAGCTGAAAGGTGCGGATCATGCCGAGTTGCGCCGTCTTGTGGGCAGCGACGTTATCCATCGGCTTCCCGTCGAAACTCCAGGCGCCGGTACTCGGCTTGTCGAACCCGGTCAACAGGTTGAAAAACGTGGTCTTGCCAGCGCCATTCGGACCGATCAGGGCCGTGATCGAGCCACGCTGAATCTCGGCGTGATCCACGTCGACGGCGGTGATCCCACCGAAGGTGCGGCGCACACTGTCGGCCACAAGGATCGGATCGGGCTTGGGCGAGCCCGGCTCAGGTGCCACGGTCGCCAGCGCAGCCCGCGCGGCAGCAGTCGCTGGAGTCAGCTCAGCGTCCATCGAGGGCCATCTCCCGGCGGTTGCCGAACAGGCCTTGCGGCCGGAACACCATCAACACGATCAACAGCAAGCCGACGACCATGAACCGGACCGGCCCGATCTGGCTGGGGCTCTTGATGAAGAACCACAACTTGCCGTTGTTGGCGGCCACTGCCTCGTTGAGGAACACGTTGATGAAGGCCAGCAAACCCCAGAACAGCATCGGTCCGACGATCGACCCGGACACCTTGGCCGAACCGCCCAGCACCAGCGCAGTCAACACGAAGAACGTGACGTCCCGGCTGTAGTTGTCGGGCTGGACCGAACCGCGCTCCACCGAGAACATCATTCCGGCGAAAGTGGCAATCACCCCGCCGAGCACGAGCGCTTGCATCTTGTAGCTGTACACGCTCTTGCCCAGGCTCCGTACCGCGTCTTCATCCTCGCGGATCGCCTTCAACACCCGGCCCCAAGGGCTGCGCATCAGCGCCCACACGAAGACGGCGAGCACCGCGACCAACACCCAGCCAGCGGTGATCGTCCACAGCGAATAGCCGGTGTACACCACTTTCGTGGAGGCGGCCAGGATGGCTGCAAATGTTGCGACCCCGAGCCCGATGCTGGCCGTGCGCGCCGACACCGCCGGTCGCCGAGCGTGGATGCCGACGCCACCGAAGCGCCCGACGACGAACGCGATGGCAGCAAAGGCAACCACAGTCACGATGCCAACCAGAGCCGGGGCCTCGAACGGCGAGAGCCGGTACCGCGCCGACTCCACGTACGGACTCAGTCGACGGTACGGCCCAGAGAACTCGTTGATCCCGTCGGACCCCCCGAAGTACGGCTTGAACCTGACGGACCGCACCGTGAGGCGAATCACCTCCGCCACGGCGATCGTTACGATCGCCAGGTAGTCGGCACGGAGGCGCAGCGTGGGTATGCCCATGATGAGACCGAGCACGACGGCGTAGGAGATCCCGATCGCGATCCCGAACCAGAAGTTGATCTCGAAGTAGTGGGCGGTCATCCCGAGGCCGTACGCGCCGCACGCCATGAACCCTGCCTGGCCGAAGTTGAGCAGCCCGGTGTAGCCGAATTGCACATTCAAGCCGATCGCGGCAATGGCGTACACCATGGCGTCGACCCCGAAGAACGCGCTCAACGTCAATTGTGCGATGTTTCCCCAATCCATGATCGTCCTCTCAGCCCACTCGCTCACGACGACCGAGGATGCCCTGCGGCCGCACCAACAAGACGAAGACCAGCACCAGCAACGCGGGCACCTTCTTCAATTCGCTCGGCACTCCGAACAACGTGGAAACCTCCACGAACAACCCGACGAGAAACCCGCCGAGCAGGGCTCCAAAGGCCGAGCCCAACCCACCGAGGGTGATCCCGGCGAACATCAGGAACAACAAGTCGATCCCGAGATCGGGGCCAACACCTTCATCGAGCCCGCGAAACACGCCGCCGAGCGCGGCGAGCGAGCCGCCGATGAACCACACGATGCGAATGATCTTCTGGCTGTCGATGCCGGTGGACGCAGCAAGATCAGGGTTGTCGCTCACGGCCCGGGTGGCCTTGCCGAGGCGCGTGCGTTGCAGCCCCAGTGCGACGAGTACCAGCACGACCACGGCGATCAACGCCGCAGTAAGGTCGCGAGGAGTGATCCCGACCGGGCCGAAGGTGATGTTGTCCTGGGTGTTGAATGCGGTCAGCCGCTCGGTCCGGCCGCCGAAACGGTAGAGGTACAGGTTGCGGAAGAAGATCGACAGTCCCACGCTCACGACCAATTGCGAGATGAGTCCGATGCCGCGCCTGCGCAGCGGCGCGAACAACCCGGCATCCAGTAGGAGACCGAACAACCCCCCGGCGATCACCGCTGCGGGGCCAGCGACCCAGAACGACAGGCCCCAGGTGACATTGACCAGGAACGCGACCATCCCCCCGAGGGTGACCATCTCGCCGTGAGCGAAGTTGGTCAGGCCGGTCGTACCGAAGATCAGCGACAGGCCGACGGAACACATGGCGATCACCAGACCGAGGCGGGCACCGTCGACGGAGCGTTGCGCCAACTTCTCAGCGAAGCCCTTGGTGTCGCGGACCGCTTCACCGGTGAAGTAGTTGATCGTCAACGTGCTGGTGACAAAGTCGTCGCCGGCGATCAAGCGCTCGGCCGGCGTACGCGCCGTGAGCGCCGTGCCGGCGGGCAGCGTAGCTTCATCGAGGACGACCGTGTAGTCCGCCTCGACGGGCAGCGGAAACGACACCAGGCCCTTGTCGTCGGTGACGCCCGTTGCCACCTCCGCCCCGGATGCATCGA
>JANOKQ010000845.1:0-2791 GCA_031419375.1 Acidimicrobiaceae bacterium | reverse complement strand
ATGGATGTCGGTGGTTCGGGGCGTTCGCAGTCGCCTCGTCTCAAGGCGAGGACCTCGTGCGCTACGTTCGTTCCCTCGACGTGCCACTCGACGTACTGGTGGAAGGGCAGGCAACCAGATCGGTGGAAAGTAGAAGCCGAGGTGTGGTTCGTGTCTGACACGAGCCACGCCTCGATCGTGTCTGGAAACCTACGTCTTCAGGGTCGGGGGATGTCGTAGCCTCCGGTGGCGCGTAGCAGACGGACCGGGTCGGACCCGTCCCACTCGCCGCAGACCCGCGCCGTCTTCGACAGCGTGCGCAAGAAGGCGTCCGACCACTCCACCAGCTCCGTCACGAATCCGAAATCGGCGACGGTGTCGACATAACCGATGCGTCCCAGCCCAGCGGCTTGCTGCTCGGCCATGATCTCATAGCCGCGCCCGCGGTAGTGGGCTATCGAGACGTCGTAGTCGCGGGTCATCGTGCAGAGTTGGTGGATGCCGGTGGTGCCGACGCCGAACACGTCGCGGTAGACGTTGGGGCCGTCCGAGAGCAGCTGAATCAACTCGATCTGGAGGGGGCCGGCCTGGCTGACGGCGGTGCGGTAGTGCACGGTCGTGTCGACGCCGCGGTGGGTGACCCCGACCGGGCCTGGATCGGGCAGCACGAAGAACGGGCCGACGCCGTGGGCATCGACCCAGCGACGTGAGGCGGCGACGACGTCGTCGACGAGCAACCCGAGTTGGAGGAACGTGTACTCGCCGGTGGGGAACGGCTGCTGGAACAGTCGGTGCCGGGCGATGTTCACCCCGCGACACGGTGCCCGATGAGGGCGGCGACGTTGCGGTACATCACGCCATCGACCTCGTCGTCGGCGATGCGGTCGATCAGTTTGACGGCGAACTCGAGCGGTTCCGCAAGACCTTCCGGGTGGGGCCAATCCGAGCCGAACAGCACTCGGTCGGTTCCGATCGCTGCGGCACATTCGAGGGGATCCTCCTCGAAGAACGGACAAACGAAGAAGTGCTCCCGGAACACCTCTGCTGCGTTCGCCGTGAACTTGCCACCGAGTCCCGTGCCGGCTCGCCCGATAGCGGCGTACTTGTCGAGCTTCTTCAACAGGCCGGGCACCCAAAACGCGCCGTTCTCGATGCTCATGATGCGCAGACGGGGAAAACGGTCGAACAGGTTGTTGAAGATCAGGTTGGCAAATGTGTCGGCGGCAGCGGTGTCGCTGAGGTAGCTGGCGAACGGCGACGTGTGCTGAATCGGCGCAAACGGGTCTTCGCCCCATTGCGCCGCCCACAGTTCCTTGTACGCAGCGTCACCGGTGTGGAAGGCGACCGGGATGTCGGCCTCTTGAATGAGGCCCCAGAACCCGTCCTGCGCCGGCGCGGCGGGGCTGCTGCCGTACCACGGACCTCGCCGCACGTGCACGATCCGGGCCCCGCGGTCGAGCACGCGCCGCAGCTCCGCCACCGCCTCGACGGGGTCGACGAGCGAGATCATCGGCGCCGAGTAGATCCGGCCGTCGTCGCCGTAGCCCCAATCCTCCTCGAGCCAGCGGTTGAAGGCGCGCAAACCCGCCAACATCGCCTCGATGTCCGAGTGCATCTCGTGCTCCACCGCCAACCCGACCGACGGGAACAGCAACGTGGCTTCGATGCCCTGTTCGTCCATCAACGCCAGGCGCGCCGCCTTCTGCATCATCGGCGGATGGTCGTGGGCATCGATCACATCGGTCTGTCGCCAACCGCCGTCGTCGACCAGCCCCTGGAAGAACTCACGCCGGCTGCCCGGCGTGCCCGTGTAGTCGGTTTGAGTGACGCGCATCATGCCGAACTTCTTGTCGCCGTAGTACAGCCGGCCGAGCCCGTCGTCGCCGGTGACGACGTGCACGCTCCGATCGCTGAACTTCGATTCGAGGTGTCTTGTGAACGCGTCATGCGGTTCGTAGTAGTGACCGTCGGCGTCGAATGCCCGGCCCTGATAGCGATCGGTCATCGCGCTTCCTCCTGCCTTCGCTGCTGGTGCAACATCCCGACGATCGTACGACGGTCGACCTTCCCACTCGACATCAGGGGCACCTCCTGTGGTTCGAGCGTCACGATCACACGCGGCACCTTGTAGGCGGACAACTCGCGCTTGACGACCGCCCGGATCGCCTCGGCGTCGAGAGCGGGGTCGGCGCGCACGACGGCTGCGCCCACGATCGCGCCGGCCCCGGTGTCATCGATGGCGGTGACGATGGCGGCCACCACTCCAGGGATGCCGAGCAAGACCGACTCGACCTCGCGTGGCGAGACATTGGCGCCGCTGGTCTTGATCATGTCGTCGAGACGCCCGAGGAAGTGGAGATGACCGTTGCGCCGCGAGACCAGGTCGCCCGTGCGGTACCAACCGTCCGGGTCGAACACCTCCTGACGTTCGCGTCGTACCAGCCCAGCCATCAGCGTGTCGCCCCGCACATGCACCTCGCCAACCTCCTGGTGGGCGAGGTCGACGCCGGTCTCCGGGTCGATGATGCGGTGCTCCATTCCCGCCACGGCAGGGCCGAACGAGCCGCGCCGATGCTCGGGAAGTTCGGTCATGCTGGCGGCCGTGTGGGGACCTGCGGTCTCGGTCATGCCGAGCCCGCTGTTCATCAACGACGGGTCGGCAGGTCGCCGCTCCGGGGCGAGCGCCTCGTACAGGCTGCCGAGTCGCACGCACGACAGGTCGCGGTCGTCGAACGTCGGGTCGGCGGCGATCGCTCGGGCGAGGTGTGGCCAGGCCATCACGTACGTCGCACGTTCACGTTCGAGCAGGTCG
>JANOKQ010000844.1:0-2606 GCA_031419375.1 Acidimicrobiaceae bacterium | reverse complement strand
CGCAGGCGACGGCGACGTGCCGATCGCTGCCACCATTGCTGCGCTCGAGGGGGCGCTGTACGGTGGCTGGTACGTTCTCGAACAAGATGTAGCCATCACCGACGCGGTTCCGCCTGTCGGTGAAGGCCCGGTTCTCGGTGTGCAACGCAGCATCGAGTTCCTGAGATCGCTAGCTGTGTCACGCTGAACAGCCAGTGAACGCCGACGTTGCGTCGGCACAACCAACCATGATCCTGAGGGGGATATGTGAACAAGCACACCCGTAGGTACCTGCTTGCACCGCTGACGGCACTCGCCGTTCTAGCCAGTGCATGCGGATCCGACGAAACCACAACACCGGCTTCGGTCGGCGACAGCGTCAGCGACGTAACAACTGCTGGCACCGACGGGCCCGCCGGTAGCGACGCCCCAGCGGGCTCCGATGCACCAAGCGACACCGTCGAAGTGACCGAGGGCGAAGACGTCACGCTGGCGATCATCACCCACGGTGATGGCGGCGTGTTCTGGTCGGTCGCCCAAAAGGGCGCCGAGACCGCAGGTGCCGATTTGGGCATCGACGTCCAGTACCAGGGCGGTAACAACGACGGTGCAGCTCAGGCCCAGATGATCGACCAGGCTGTGGCCGACGGCGTTGACGGCATTGCTGTTTCGCTTGCCGACCCGGGCGCGCTCGAGGCAGCGGTCAAGGCCGCCATCGATGCTGGCATCCCGGTCGTCACGATGAACTCGGGAAGCGACCTGTTCAAGGAATTGGGTGCGATCACCCACGTCGGCCAGGACGAGATCGTCGCCGGTAACGGCGCCGGTGAGAAGTTCGCCGAGGGTGGCGCCACCAAGCTGCTGTGCGTCATGCAGGAGCAGAGCAACGTCGGTCTCGAGGCTCGCTGTGACGGTGCCGAGGAGACCTTTGGCGCCGAGGTCATCCGGATCACCACGTCAGGTGACGCCGACCCCACGACGTCGCAGGCCGAGATCAAGGCCGCACTCGAAGCCGACGAAGACATCGACGCCGTGTTCGCCACGGGCCCGATCGGTGCCGTGTTGGCCAAGAACGCAGCCGGCGAGCTCGAGCGCGACCTGATGATTGGTGCGGTCGACCTGTCGACCGAACTGCTCGACTCGATCGAAGCCGGCGAGATCGCCTTCACGATCGACCAGCAGCAGTACCTGCAGGGCTACTTGTCGGTGGTGTTCTTGTACCTGAATGTCATCAACGCCAACACTGTTGGCGGCGGCCTACCGGTCTACACCGGTCCTGGCTTCGTGACGGCCGACAACGTGGCCAGTGTCAAGGCGCTCGTCGAGGCCGGCACTCGCTGAGTTGAGCTGATTTGAATTGAGCTGAATTGAATTGAGTTGACCTGTTCCGGTTGCTGACCTGAGCGGATGAAATGAAACTGGGGTCGGGAACCGCTGGTCGGTTCCCGGCCCCGCTCGTTGATTTCCAGGGGACTACAACGAAGGGGGATACATGGGGGCAGTCTTGCAAGCGGGGGGCGACGTAGCCGGTGGCGCCGGTACGACCGCGTCGACGCATCCCACGGCAAGCGCCGGAGGTCATGGCGACGAACGGATTTCGTTCCGCGGGCCGATGCAGCGATTGTTGACCTCACCCGAGATCGGGGCGCTGGTTGGCACGGTGATGGTGTGGTCGCTGTTCTGGTCGACCGGTCAGAAGTTCGGCAATGCCGGGAGCACGGCCTCGTGGCTCGATGTTGCTGCACCGCTGGGCATCATGGCGGTGGCGGTGGGGTTGTTGATGATCGGCGGCGAGTTCGATCTCTCGGCCGGCGTGATGACCGGTTCGACGGGCATCATGGTCGGGTTGTTCGCGCAGAAGTTCATGGGCGACGGTGCAACCTTGTGGATCGCGGTGCCCGTGGCGTTTCTTGCCGCCGGTGCGATCGGGTGGTTCAACGGCACGTTGGTCAATCGCACCAAACTGCCGAGCTTCATCGTCACACTGGCCACGTTCTTCATCCTCCGTGGGGCGAACCTGGTGTTCTCCAAGCGCCTTGTCGACAAGGTGCTCGTCGAGAACGTCAACTCCGAAACCGTCACCGGCTTCGAACCGTTCCGCAAGGCGTTCGCCAGCATCCACAACAAAGAGACCTTTGGTCTGCGCGACCCGATCTTTCTCACCCTTGTCATTGTCGGCATCGCCGCCGTCATCTGGTCGTTCCTCGAGCAGTCGCTGGTGCGCCGTGAGCGACCCAAGTCCGCCGTTGTCCCCGTCGTCGCTGTCGGTGCGATCGCTGCCGTGGCGGGCTTCGGGTTCTTGCACAACAGCGATGGGGTCGGGATGAACGTCCTGTCGGGCGTGGTCGGTCTTGGCGGGATGTTGGTAGCTATCGCTGGGTTCGCCGCGTGGCGGTACGAGACGCACGAGCCGACCGGGTCCTGGGTCACCCATCGCGGACGGACCCCGCTCGCTGTTGGGCTCGGCTGTTTGATCGTCGCGTATCTGGTAACCCGCAAACTCGATCTCGATCAGCAACGGGTGCTGCTGTCGGTTCCGGCCCACGGGTTGAAGGTGGCGATCGGTGTCGTCGCCCTCGTGGTCGGCGCGGGGCTCGTCGCCATGCGCGGTGTGCGGGCGATGCACG
>JANOKQ010000843.1:0-3315 GCA_031419375.1 Acidimicrobiaceae bacterium | reverse complement strand
GCTCCTGGGTGCTGCTGGTCGCATCGAGTGCGGTGGCCAGATGGGCGCGGGCGTGTGAAAGCGAGGCCTTGATCGTTCCGTTCGTTACGCCGAGGATTCCGGCGACCTCGGTCACGGAGAGATCGTCGAGGTAGTGCAGGGCGACGGCAGCCCGCTGACGTTGTGGCAGCGCAAGCACCGCCTTCCACCAGTCATCGGCGATGCGATCGGGGACCAGCATCGGTTCGCTCGGCGCCAGGCGGGCCAGCGCGTCGCGTTCGCTGGCGCTGCGGCGGCGGGTATCGGTGGTCAGGTTGATCAGCACGCGCCGGACCCACGCCGCGGGGTTGTCGTAACGCGACACGGTCGGCCAGTTCCGGTACGTGCGCAGCAAAGCCTCCTGGGCGAGATCCCTACCCGCCTCGCGGCTGCCGCTCATCGCCATACCGAGGGCGACCAACTTTGGGTGCTGGAGGCGGAAGAAATCCTCGAACCCGGTTGTCTCGGTCACCAGCACATCATGTACACGGCCGAGCAGGCCAACCGGTTGAGCCGGTCCCGGCGAGTCGTTGGCGGCGGCTACCGGGTGGCGTGCTCGGCGAGGAACGACATCGTCTTGGCCCAGGCGGCCTTGGCCGCATCGGCGTTCCAGAACATCTCGGATTCGTGGTTGTCGAACGCATGGCCGGCATCTTCGACGTTGAGCGTGAAACCCTCTCGTCCGGCGATCGCCGCCCCGACGGCCTCGACGCCGTCATTGGGGATGAATGCATCAGCGTTGCCGAAGTGGAACAGCGTCGGACACGTGACCTGATCGATCATCCCGATCATGCCGGGAACACCTGACCCGTAGTAGCTCACACAACACGATGGATCGCCGGTTGCGGCGACACCCCACGCCAACGTTCCCCCCAAACAGAACCCGAGCACGGCCGGTGCCTTCGTCGAGCCGGTCGCCCCGGCCAAACCGGCGAGGGATTCCAGTGCGGCCGTGCAGTCCTGCACCGCCAACGGGAAGTCGAGCTGCTGCACCTTCTCGATCGAGGCGCCCAGCCCCGCTTCGGTGTGCTCACTGACCCAGTTGGGAGCGAAACGCCAGAACACGTCCGGCGCGCCGACGAGATACCCAGCTTCAGCAAGCCGTTCGGCGACGGCGGTGATGTACGGCCCGACGCCGAAGATCTCCTGGATCAACAGCACCGCACCGATCTGGCGGCCGGCTGGCTCCCAGACGGACAACGACATCGACCCCGCGTCGCCACCATCTACCTGCTCTGTGCGCATCCACCCATCGTCGCACACCCTCCCGAACAGTCTTGCCACCGGAGCAGCCCTCAGAGTGGAGCCCATCCGAGTGTCGAGCGCCCACCCGGGTGCGCGCTCGACACCCGGATCCCCCTCTCCACACTCGGATGACACGCGGGGACTCGGATGACAGGCGGGGGACTCGGATGTCCGCGGCAACCGGCCGAGCTGGTTGGACGCACGTAGCCTGGGAGATGTGGAACGGGTCGTCACGAGGAATCGATGTCCGAGATCGATCGTCAACAAGGCGGCCGCAGGGCGAGATCAAGACCTGGTTGACGTCACGGTCCTGCGCAGGCTGCTCGGTCGCCGCGAGCGCGGCGACCGGTAGTCAGTCGGGCCGGGCCCGCGCCATCCGTGGGGTCACAGGTGCCGGAGCGATGCCTTCATTTTCAGCGCTCTGGCCTTTGGCCACCTGCGGTCGGTCGTGACCAGCGCGTCGGCGCCGTCCTCGATTGCGGCGGCGATGACGAGCGCGTCGGGAAGGCGGAGCGCGGGATGCTTCGCGCGTAGTCGGGCCGCAACGATGGCGGTCTCAGGGCCGAGCGGAACGACAGCGATCGGAACGCGTTCGAACAGGTCGAGAACAGTTTGGACCTCCTTGTCGCCGCGACGCGTTGGGCCCACGAGACACTCGGCGAACGCCGAGGATGCCATCGCGAGCCGGTCGCCGCTGCGAAGAGCGTCGGCGAGCACATCTCGCGCTGCTGCATGGTGGGCGTCGTTGCCGTCGAGGAAGCCGATGATGACGCCCGCGTCGAGGTGGATTAGTCCCACTCGGCGCGCAGTTCGTCGAGTTCGTTGGTGTCGTAGCATCCGGTTAGTGCGCCGGCGAAGTCTGCCAGTACGTCGTGTTCGCGCTCGAGGAGGACTCGCCCCGGTCCGTCGGAGCGGGCGACGACGCGTTCACCGATCTCGAGGCCGGCCGCGCGGAGAGCGTCGATGGGGATGGTGATCTGGTGCTTGGAACTGATGCGGGTCGATCCGCGGCGACGAGTCTTTACATTTACCATGATTGTAAAGCTAACCGGCGTGGGTGGTCGGTGCAACGGGCCGGTCACCGCGGCCGTTCACATCTGACGATTAGGCGACTTCGGTGGCGGCGCCGGCGAACTGGGCGTTGTACAGCGTGAAGTAGGCGCCGTGGCGGGCGAGAAGTTGTTCGTGGTTGCCCTGCTCGACGATGCGGCCGGCATCCATCACCAGGATCGTGTCGGCGTCGCGAATCGTCGACAACCGGTGGGCGATCACGAAGCTGGTGCGCTCCGCACGAAGGGCCTTCATCGCCCGTTGGATGAGCACCTCGGTGCGCGTGTCGACCGAGCTGGTCGCTTCGTCGAGGATCAAGATGGTCGGGTCGGACAGGAACGCCCTGGCGATGGTGAGCAGTTGCTTCTCGCCGGCGCTGACCGTGCCGCCTTCGTCGTCGAGCACGGTGTCGTAGCCGTGGGGGAGTGAGTGCACGAAGCGGTCAACGTAGGTGGCCTTGGCGGCCGCCATGATCTGGTCCTCGGTGGCTTGGAGATTGCCGTAGGCGATGTTCTCGCGGATGGTGCCGCCGAACAGCCACGTGTCCTGCAGAACCATGCCGATGTTGGAGCGCAGCTCGCGGCGCGGCATCGTCGCGATGTCGTGGCCGTCGAGGGTGATTCGCCCGCTCTCCAACTCGTAGAACCGCATCAGTAGGTTGACGAGCGTGGTCTTGCCGGCACCGGTCGGGCCGACGATGGCGACGGTTTGGCCAGGCTCGGCCACCAACGACAGGTCGTCGATCAGCGGTCGCGATGGGTCATACGCGAACGACACATGCTCGAACTCGACCCGCCCACGTGGCTGGGACTCGAACGATCCCTCGGTGTCGTCCGGGCTCTCTTCGTCCGCATCGAGCAGCTCAAAGCAGCGCTCGGCCGAGGCGATGCCGGACTGCAGCACGTTGATCATCGAGGCGAACTGGGTGAGCGGCTGGGTGAACTGGCGCGAGTACTGGATGAATGCCTGCACATCGCCGAGCGACATCGTCCCCGACGACAC
>JANOKQ010000842.1:0-4542 GCA_031419375.1 Acidimicrobiaceae bacterium | reverse complement strand
GGCGACCGAGGCGTACCTGTGCGACTGCGTGCTACACCGGATGCTGCATGCCGAATCAGGTGTGCTCGACATCGGCCGATCAACACGAACCGTGCCGTTACCCATGTGGCGTGCCGTCGCCGCCCGCGACGGCGGCTGCCGCCACCCCGGATGCGACCGGCCCACCAGATACGCCGATGCCCATCACATCATTTGGTGGCGACGCTTCGGCGAAACCAAGCTCGACAACCTGCTGATGCTGTGCAGCTACCACCATCACCTGATCCACCGCCAAAACTGGCACATCCGCCTCCTCTCCAACGCCGACGCAGAGTTCACCACCCCCGACGGACGCACCCTCATCTCCAAACCACACGGCCAACCAACCATCCGCGCCGCCTGAACCAGGACTGCACGACGGGAGATGAGCGCGGCCGTGATTTGGCGCGGTCGACGGCCCCGCTGCGCGGGCGCGCCGTCGTGCCCGAGGTGTCGTGCCGCCGAGGCGTCACGGGTAGGCGGTGATGCACTAGAAACGTCGCATGACTACATCACCGCACCCGTCGCCCGTCCCTGCCGACGATTTCCTGGCCATCGATCGGTTGGTGCATCGTTACGTCGATGCTGTCATCCATCGCAACGGCGTGCTCTGGGCCACCTGTTGGGCCGAGGACGCTACGTGGGATCTGGGACGAAACCGGTTGGTCCATGGCAAGGACGCGATCGTCGAGTTGTGGTACTCGGCGATGAAGACCATGCATGCGGTGGTGCAAGTGGTGCACAGCGGTGACGTGCGCCGTGGGGCCGACGACGACCATGCCGGCGGACGCTGGTACATCAACGAGTGGTTCCGCCGCGCCGACGGAACCAACGCGATGCTGCTCGCCCACTACGACGACGAGTACGCCCGTGTCGATGGCCAGTGGCTGTTTTCGCGTCGGTTCCTGCAGACCCACTACAGCGGTCCGCCCGACCTGTCCGCTGAGTTCACCAACAACCATGAGGCATTGGTCGCGCGTGGGATCGCCAGTGACGTGTGAAGCCGACCTGACGCGGCGTACGCGGTCATTGATCGGCGAGTAAGCTCGCCGTCGTTCAGCAGTCGAATTGGGGGCAACACCGTGGACACATGGATCACCGATACCGAAACCAGCGCGCGCTTTCCGTACTACACGCGCGCCAACGCCGATGAGGTCGGGCCCGACCCGTTCAGCCCGCTCGGGTGGAGCCTGGTGTGGATGAAGGGCTGCAACCCCGGTGTTGCCAAGGGTTTCGTCGAGTTCGGCGTGGTGGCCGTCGAGGAATATGACCTGCAGCCGTTGCAGGTGTTTGGCAACTGGGGCGGGTACTTCTACAACCCGATGTCGCTCAGCCGGCTGATGGGCGAGCGGATGCCCGGCGCGACTGCCGAGGCAATCGACAAGGCGTACTTCGGCGACCACCCTGGCGTGCCGCCGTACGAGCCGCATCCCGACGACGTCAACGAAGTACAAAGCGCCAAGTTGGCCGAGCGGATGGCATGGGTGATGACCACCGAGTCGTTCCCCGAGCAGGATGCGGCCTCGGTGATGGCGTTGCGCACGGTCGCCCAGCGACCCGACCTGGCCTCGCTGTCGAACACCGAGCTCGTTGCCTATGCCCGGTCGATGCCTGCCAAGGTTGAAGCGGCGTGGCTGCCCTACACCGTGGTGTGTCTCGGCGCGTCGCTCGGCCCTGGTGCGGTGCAAGCGATCTGTGAAGCGATCGGCCGGCCGGAAGATGCGGTCAAGGTGCTCAGTGCCGTCGGCAGTGTCGAGTCGGCCGAGGCGTCGTTTGCGATGTGGGATCTCAGTCGGATCATTTGCGGTTCTGCCGCGCTGACCGCAGCGTTTGCTGCTGGTGTCGACGGTGTGGTGTCGCGCCTCGACGCGACCGATCCTGCTACCGCGGAGTTCCTCGCAGGCTGGGAGCGGCTGCTCGTCGAGCACGGCCACCGGGCCCCCAATGAGTGGGACACCCGCCCGGATTCGTGGACCACCCGTCCCGAGATCGCGCTGGGGATGATCGACCGGCTCCGCCACCAAAGCAACGACCGTTCGCCACACACCGCGAAGGTGCTCGCCGCGGCCGAACGCGAGCGGGTGTCGGCCGAGCTGTTGGCGATGGTCGAGGGTGATGCCGAGGCCCACGGGACACTCGCTGCGGGTATGGCCTCTGCAGCGCGTTGGCTGGGGTGGCGCGAGAAGGGCAAGTACGCCTGCATCCGCCTCATCCACGAGGTGAAGCTGGCGATGTACACCCTCGGCGAGCGGATGGTGGATGAGGGGATGATTGCCACCAAGCAGGAGATCTTCAACCTGCTCGACACTGAGCTCGACGCGTTCCTTGCCGATCCGTCGTCGTTCAAGGCGGTCATTGCCGAGCGCGAGGCGTCGTTCCAGGCGTTGCACCATGTGACCCCGCCGTACATCGTCGGCAACGTCCAAGGCGTCGCCCCCATCAGCGAGTGGCCCCGACGGCATGCCGAAAACATCGCCAAGGCCAGGGTCGGCGATGTGTTGCAGGGAGGCCCGGGTGCGCCAGGTATCGCCACCGGTCGGGCGCGCATCGTGCTCGATCCGATGACCGCACCCGACATGGACATCGACGACATTCTCGTCGCCCCCACCACCGACCCGTCGTGGGCGCCGCTGTTCTTGTCCGTCGGAGCGGTGGTGGTCAACGTCGGCGCGGTCGGTTCGCACGCGGCGATCGTCAGCCGCGAGCTCGGCGTCCCCTGCGCCGTTTCGGTCCAGCGAGCCACCGACCTCATCCCAGAAGGCGCAATCATCACCGTGGACGGCTCCACCGGCACCGTCACCATCATCGGCTAACGCGCTACCCAATGATCTGGGCAGGATTCCTCTCGGATTCCGATACAGATCCTGCCCAGATCTAGTGATCAGGTGACGGGGGTGACGGGGGGTTGGTTGGCGAGGATCGCTAGTGCGTTGCGGGCGGCGAGGGTGGCCATTGCCGTGCGGGTTTCGATGGTGGCCGAGCCGAGGTGGGGGATGAGCACGACATCGTCGCGGCCGGCGAGGCCGGGGTGGATGGCGGGTTCGTGCTCGAACACGTCGAGACCGGCACCTGCCAGCTCGCCCGCTTCGAGTGCGGCCACCAGTGCGGCTTCATTCACGACGGGACCGCGGGCGGTGTTGATCAGGAACGCGGTGTTGCGCATCGAGGCGAGCTGGGCGCGGCTGATCAGGTGGTGCGTGTCGGGGGAGTACGGGCAGTGCAGCGACACCACGTCGCTCGATGCCAGCAGTGCGTCGAGGCTTTGATGTTCCGCATCGAGCTCGGCGGCCAGCTTCTCGTCGACCGGGTTGCGGTTCGAATAGCCGATCGTCATCCCGAACGCGCGGGCCCGACGCGCCAACGCGGTGCCGATCTGGCCCATCCCGACGAGGCCGAGTCGAGCGCCCTGCAGACCGGTGCCGAGCATCATGAACATGCCCCACTGCCACGGCTCGCCCGAGCGGATCAGGCGCTCGCCCTCGGCGAGGCGGCGCGTCGTCATCAGGATCAACGCCATCGCGATGTCGGCCGTCGCCTCGGTGAGCACGCCGGGCGTGTTGGTGACCGTGACGCCGCGGCGGGTGCACTCCGGTACGTCAATGTTGTTGTAACCCACGGCCACGTTGCACACGGCGCGCAGCTGCGGGCCGGCCGCATCGAGCAGTTCGGCATCGATACGTTCGGTCAGTAGCGACACGATCACGTCGGCCCCGGCCACTCGGCGGAGTAGCTCATCGCGTGGGATTGCCGTGGTGTCGGACCACTCGCTCATGTCGTGGTCGGCACCACGCACCAGCGCCAATGCAGGGTCGGGGATCTTGCCGGTGACCACTACCCGGCCTGGACCAAAGGTAGATGCCGATGTCACGACGACACCCACTCGCCGAGCAGGGTGAGCCCGGCGGTGATGTCGGCAGTGTCGATGCCGGAGTAGGCGAGGCGGATGTACTGCTCGGTCTCGCCGGGTTGCGGCCGGCCGAAGTGGCGGCGGGTGCAGAACGACACGCCGGTATGGTGCAGCGCGGCGGTGGCGAACGACGACACATCGGTGAAACCCTTGCGTTGCATGGCTCCGGTGACGTTGACGAACAGGTAGAACGTCGCCTCGGGCCGAGCGGTGTGCATGCCCTCGATCGCGTTCACGCCGGCGACGGCGGCGTCGCGGCGGATGCGCATCGCGTCGACCAAGGCGGCCGGACCGGACTGGTCGCCGGTGATGCCTTCCAGGCCGGCCCACTGGACGAAGTGCGCTGTGCACGACTCGTCGTTGGTGTTCAACTTGGCGATCATCTCGGCGACGGGCACAGGGGCGACCGCCGCGCCGAGGCGCCAACCGGTCATCGCGAACTTCTTCGAGAACGTGTACAGGATGACAGTGCGCTCCTGCATGCCCGGCAGGCCGGCAATCGAGGTGCTCGCCCCGGAGTAGCGCAGCTCGAAGTAGGCCTCATCGGACAGCACCCACAGGTTGTTGGCAATTGCCAGGTCGGCAACGGCTTGCATCTCCGCCGCGCTGCTCTCGGC
>JANOKQ010000841.1:0-2337 GCA_031419375.1 Acidimicrobiaceae bacterium | reverse complement strand
CACCTTGCTCGAACCCGTGTGGAACCGGAACTACGTGCGCAGCGTGCAGATCACGATGAGCGAGACGATCGGGGTGGAGGGCCGGGGCAGCTTCTACGACCGCGTCGGATCGATCCGCGATGTACTCCAGAACCACCTCCTGCAGGTCGCTGCGCTGGTTGCGATGGAGCCACCGGTCGGGCCGGAGGCCGGCTACCTGCAGGACGAAAAGGCCAAGGTGTTCGCTGCGATGCGGCCCATCGATCCGGCCAACCTGGTGCGCGGCCAGTACGTCGGTTACCGCGACGAGGAAGGTGTGGCGGCGGATTCGCAGACCGACACATTTACTGCGGTGCGGCTGGAGATCGAGTCGTGGCGGTGGGCCGGGGTGCCGTGGTACGTGCGCTGCGGCAAAGCGTTGACCGAATCGGCCACCGAGGTCGTGGTCGAGTTCCGCGAGCCGCCGAGCCTGCTGTTCGACGAAGCGGGAGGCCCCGCCCCGCACCGCAACCTGGTGCGCTTCCGGCTCGGCAAGCACGACGGGGTGACGTTCACCGTGCAGGCCAAGACCCCCGGCCCGCACCTCGACAGCCAAAACGTCGACCTATCGGTCGATTTCGCCGCTGCCCTCGGCGTGCGCCGCGAGGCATACGAGCGCCTCCTCGACGACGCGCTCGCCGGTCTGCCGCGCCGATTCGCTCGCGAGGACGTTGTCGAGCAGACATGGCGGGTCGTGCAACCGGCTCTCGATGCCCCCGGCCCGGTGCACCCATACTTCCGCGGGTCGTGGGGTCCGGCCGAAGCCAACCGGATCCTCTGCGGCGACCACTGGTTCGATCCAGCCTGACCCGGCGACCGGCGACCGGCGACCGGCAGTGTCTCTTTTCAGGATCGACAACTGCAGTTGACAGTTTTGGAGAAAGTGACAACTACAGCTGTCATCGCGCCAAAGAGACTGCACCGACCGACCGGCGTACGGCAACCAATGGCAGGCCCGACGAACCGTGCGACACCCCGCGCGTACCGTTCGGCCATGGATCTTCACGGCAGACTGAACCGCTGTATCGGCGACACGCTGGGCCAGGACCGGCGGGCTGCGCTCATCGCCTACCGGCAACTCGCCGACGAGTACGTGCCCTGGCTCGAAACCCGCGTGGTCGCTTTGGCCAAGCGCGAGAAGTGGACCTACGGGCGGATGTCCCGACTACTTGGATGTAGCCGGCAGCACCTGCAACGCAAGTTCCGGGTGATCGTGCCCGAGCTGCCGTTCGACCCTGACCTTGCCTACAAGCGCAGCCAGCGCGAGGCCCGGCGGTGGATCAGCCCAGCTGGCGGACTCAGACTCCGGCCACCCGACGATGACGACGATCCCATTGCCTGGCGACGCATCCGTCTACAGCAGGGAGCGGCGGGGCACGACGACGACGGTGCCATCGTCTTCGTGGTGAACGCTGACGTTCACGCCATAGAACTCGCTCAGCGTCTCGGCCCGCAGCACGTGCTGGGCTGTGCCCGTCGACACGACGTGGCCCCCATGGAGAAGGGTCAACCGATCGGCGTACAGCCCGGCAAGGGTGAGATCGTGCATCGCACTGACCACGGTGAGGCCATGCTCGCGGCGCATCCGGTCGACCAGTTCGAGGGCCTGCTGCTGATGGCCAATGTCGAGCGCACTCGTCGGCTCATCGAGGAGCAGAACCGGCGCCTCCTGGGCAAGCGCCCTGGCGATCACCAGCCGCTGACGCTCGCCGCCGCTCAGCGTGCCGAGGCGACGGCCCTCGAACTCCTCCAGATCGAGCCGACGGAGGACGTTGGCCACCATCGCCCGGTCGTGCCCGCTCTCCACGCCGAAGTACCCGATGTAGGGCGTCCGCCCGAGCAGCACGTACTCTCCGCCGGTCATGTCGTCGGGAAGTTGCGGGCTCTGCGACACGTAGGCGACCAGCTCGGCCCGCCTGCGTGCGCTGCGGATCGCCAACGGCGCACCATCGACTTCGATCTGCCCATCGTGCGCGACGAGGCCGGCGGCGGCGCGCAGGATCGACGACTTGCCGGCACCGTTGGGGCCAATGAGGCACAACCATTCCCCGGGCTTGACGACATCGCTGAACTCCGCAACGGCGGCCCGCTTGCCGTAGCGCACGGTCACTGCGGCGAACGCGATCGAGCTCACGACGCGTTCCGCCTGGCGCGCAGCAACACGATGAAGAACGGGGCCCCGAAGAACGCAGTGACCACGCCGATCGGGGTTTCGGCCGGATCGGTCAGCACCCGCCCGGGGATGTCGACCAGGATCAAGAACGACGCGCCGACAAGCAGGGTCAGTGGCAGCAGCCGCCGGTACGACGTACCCGCAAC
>JANOKQ010000840.1:0-9091 GCA_031419375.1 Acidimicrobiaceae bacterium | reverse complement strand
CTGCTGTTGCCCCGGTGAGGCGGGCCACCTCGCTGGTGATGTACGCGTTGGTGGGGAAGTTGCCGAGCTCAGACACGATCACCGAGCGGCCCGGCCGCAGGCGGCACGCAGCCATCAGCACCTTGAAAAGATTGACGGAGGTGGAGTCGCACACGATCACCTCGGCCGCGTCGGCGCCGATCAACCGGGCGATCATCCCGCCAACTCGTTGCGGTGCCGCGTACCAGTCGGCGTAGTTCCACGAGCGGACCAGGCCGACGCCCCACTCCTGCTCGATCGCCAGCCGCATCCGCCCCGGCACCTCCACGGGGAGCGCCCCGAGCGAGTTGCCATCGAGATAGATCACATCATCCGGCAGTACGAACAGGGCGCGTACCCCGGCCAACGAATCGAGCGCATCCATCTGCTCGGCATAACCACGGCTGATCACAGCCCCCCAACCTACGGCTCCCCCCACGATCTGGGCCGATTCCGTCTCGGTATCCGGGACAGATTCGGCCCAGATCCGAGCGCGGTAGGGTCGCTGGATATGCAACTGGCCGATCTACGAATATTCACCGAGCCGCAGCAGGGTGCCTCCTACGATACGTTGCTCGCCGTCGCCCAACGGGCCGAAGCGTTGGGTTTCGGGGCGTTTTTCCGGAGCGACCACTACCTCAAGATAGGTGATGCCAGCGGGCTGCCGGGCCCGACCGATGCGTGGATCACGCTCGCCGGGCTGGCCCGTGACACGTCGACCATCCGCCTCGGCACGCTCGTCTCGCCGATCACGTTCCGCAGCCCCGGCCTGCTGGCAATCAGTGTCGCTCAGGTCGATCAGATGAGCGGTGGCCGGGTGGAACTCGGCATCGGTGCTGGCTGGTACGCCGACGAGCACACCGCGTACGGGTTCGACTTCCCCGACATCGGCCGTCGTTTCGACATGCTCACCGATCAGCTGGCGATCCTCGACGGCCTGTGGACCACACCTACCGGCGAGACGTTCAGCTACACCGGTCCCGCTCATTCGGTCATCGATTCGCCGGGGCTGCCCAAGCCGGTGCAGCAACCACTGCCAATCATTATCGGCGGCGGTGGCAAGAAGCGGACCCCCGCCCTGGCGGCATGCTACGCGGCCGAGTTCAACGCGTCGTTCGCTCCGCTGGCCGGATTCGTCGAGCAGCGCCAACGAGTCATCGACGCGTGCACCGCGATCGGTCGAACACGGTCGATGCGGTTCTCCGCCGCAGTGGTGGTGTGCGTCGGGCGTTCCGAAGCCGAGCTACAGCGGCGTGCCGCAGCGATCGGGCGCGACGTCGCCGAACTGCGTGAAAACGGGGTGGCCGGCACGGTCGACGAGGTTGCCGCAACCATGCGCAGGTGGAGCGACGCTGGTGCCGAACGCCTCTACCTGCAAGTGCTCGACCTCGCAGATCTCGACCACCTCGACCTCATCGCTACCGAGATCGCCCCGCTCCTGACCTGAACTGACCGAGCGGTTGGGCCAGCCGCGCTCCCCAGCCGAACTTTGTCGGTCTGACATGCTGGGCCGGTCGAGACCGACAAAGTTGCGGGGGGCAGCGACTCAACTGCCGAGCAGCAGCCGGGTCACGACCGACCCGGCGCGGGGGTGTTCGACGGTGATGGTGATCTCGGTGCCGGGAGCACCGGTGACCACCCAGGTCGCGAGGGTGCGGTCGGGGGTGCCGTCGTGCCAGTGGCTGAAGCGCATCGCCATCCGCCCTTCGAGCTGACCGAGATCGACCCGCGCTGGGCCACCAACGACGGCAGCACCATCGAGGTGGGCGCTCACCGGGAGCACCCGGCAGTCCTTGCGCGCTTTCTGGCTGATGTAGGTGGGCAGCCATCCGGTGTTGGCGATGCCGATCTCCACCCGCCACGTACTGCCACCGAGCGCGACGGCGGCGAGCAGCACTACCTCGATCTCGGGCGCGGCAAGCGCTTGGTGGATCGCGAAGTCGGCATGGCCGTGTACCTCGGCGCGTAGCCGCCCCAGCGGCGGGTTGGCCCACGTGCACATCTCGTTCCAGCCGCCCAGCTCGACATCGCCGAGTTGCGGATGGGTGAACGGGTACCACGCCACGTTCATGTCCGGGTGGTGCTCGTCGGCCCAGCGCAGCACGGCCAGCTCCTCGGCCTCGGTCGGGCCGGTGTACCAGAAATGCGTCGATTGCTTCACGCCGGTGGCCGCGTGGATCACATCCCAGAACTCGGTGGTCCAGCCGAACACCCCGAGGTGCTCGTACACCCAGTCGTCGGCGGCACCGCTCATCGTGTTGGCCTTGTCGAAGGTGAAGTCCTCGAAGACCGAGTGCACCGGATACCCGGTGAGCTCGGTGCCGCGCCGACCCAGCTCGGTCCACGCCCACACATCGAGCGGGGCAAGCGCGCTGTCGGCGGCGGTGCTCGACGGCCGCAGCAGCACCCCACCGCTGGTGTGGTACGCGTTGTATCCGCACACGTTGGGCCGAGCGGCGATGGCCCGTACGAGCGCGTCGATCTCGGGTTCGCTGAGAGGATGATCGCCGCTTCCAGTGACCGAGGTGCCCCACCCGGCCGGGAAGTTGCGGTTCATGTCGAGACCCTCGGGCGGGGTCGGCGTCGGCATCGTGAATCCGTCGTGGTCCACCACCTCGCCCTCATACACCAGCCGGTAGCGGGAAACGCCCGGAGCGGTTCCCTCCGGCGGGACCGCACGCATCAGCCGCTCGTCGTCGGTTGACACCATCCACGCGCCGTTCGGATCGGGGATGCGCATCGTGAGGACGCGCCCGTCGCCGTCGATGTCGCGTTCGTGCAGCCCCGGCGCCCGGCGGGCGTCACGCCACGGCCACGGCCGGGTGCTGCTGCGCCGGTACTGCGGAAAATCGGCCAGCGCCCACTCGACGCCATCGGGGTTCACTCGCGGCACCACGTAGAACGTCCGGGTACGCAGCGCGCGGGCGACCGCTTCGTCGGCGCCGAAGCCGGAGAGCAACCGCTCGATCACCGCCAGCGCGGCCACTCCGGCGGTGACCTCGACCGAGTGGATGTTGGCATCGATCCAGTGCGCCGGCTTGGTGTGATGCTCGCCCGTCGATGCGTCGGTGAGCGTGGCCAACCACAGCTCGCGCCCTTCGTGCGAGCGACCGTACGACTCCACGCGCATCAGGTCCGGATGTTCTGCCGCGGTGTCGTGCAGCCACGCGGTGAGCTCGTCGTAGCGCAGGAACCGATCGAAGCCGTAGGTCATTCGCGGCCGCAGATCATTCGAAGCTCAGCAGGCTCGGCTGGTAATCGGCGGGTGCTTCGAAGCCGAGCAAGTTGAGCAGCGTGGAGGCCACGTGCGACAACCCCGCGCCGGCGGGCGGCAACATCCGGTACTCGCCCGCGTACCCAGAGTCGTGGATGACGAACGGCACCGGGCTGAGCGTGTGCGAGGTCTTCGGCGAGCGGACACCACCCGACTCGGTGAACATGATGTCGGCGTTGCCGTGGTCGGCGGTGTACACCAGCACCCCGCCGAGCTCGTCGATCACGGCCGTCAACTCGGCCACGCATTCGTCGATCACCTCCATCGCCTCGATCGTCGCACCGAGATCGCCGGTGTGGCCGACCATGTCGCCGGATGGGAAGTTCAGCCGGCCGAAGCGGTACGTGCCCGAACGGAGCATCTCGATCGTGCGGGCGGTGATCTCGCGCACCTTCATCGCCGGCGTGGTGTTGAAGTGCACGTTGTCTGACGGGATCTCCACGTACGTCTCGAGCGTCTCATCGATGTAACCGGAGTAGTTGCCGTTCCAGAAGTAGGTGACGTGACCGAACTTCTGGGTCTCGCTGATCGCGAAGCTGCGCACTCCCTCGGCGCACAGGTACTGGCTGATCGTGCGTTCGATCAGCGGCGGCTCGACGAGGTAGTGCTTGGGCACCAGAGCGTCGCCGTCGTACTGCAGCATCCCGCAGAAGTACACATCGGGGTGGCTGCCCCGGTCGAACGCGGCGAAGTCGGTGTTTTCGTACGCCTGGGAGATCTCGATCGAGCGGTCGCCACGGAAGTTGTAGAGCACCACGGCATCACCGTCGGCCATCGCGCCGACCGGCACGTCGTCGTCGACCACGACGAACGCAGGCAGGTACTGGTCGCCAAGGTCGCTCTCGGAATACATCGTCTCGACCGCCTCGGTTGCCGAGGGGAAACCGCGCCCGACACCGTGGGTGTGGCAGTCGTAGCCCCGCTTCACCATCGCCCAGTCAGCCTGGTAGCGGTCCATCGTGATGGTCATCCGCCCGCCACCCGAAGCGATCCGGAAGTCGGCGTGGTGGTGCTCGTTGATCTTGTGCAGCACCTGCTCGGTCTGGGCGATGTAGTCGAGCGCCGAGCGCATCGGTACGTCGCGCCCGTCGAGCAGGATGTGCACCCGCGCCCGACGCACCCCGTCGACCGCCGCTGCATGTTCGAGCAACTGGTACAGCTGATCGTTGCTGGAGTGCACGTTGCCATCGGAGTGCAGCCCGATGAAGTGCATGGTGCCCAACCGGCCATGTTCGATTGCGGTGCGCCACACGTCGGTCATGAACAGGCTGCCGTTGGCCAGGGCCCGGTTCACCAGCTTGGACCCCTGGGCGAAGATCCGCCCAGCGCCGAGCGCGTTGTGGCCGACCTCGCTGTTGCCCATGTCGTCGTCTGAGGGCAACCCGACCGCCACGCCATGAGCGAGCAACGACGTCGACAACTCCGACGCCAATAGCCCGTCGAGTGACGGGGTATCCGCCTCGGTGACGGCGTTGCTCGGGTCCGCCGGAGCGATGCCGACACCGTCAGCGATGATCAACAGCAATGGGCCGGAGCGGCCGGCGAACGTGGGATGTCGGAGCAAGGAGAGCGCCATGGCAAGCTCGTTTCTCGAGGCTCGTCCGACGGCTCGGCGAACCCCCGTCGGCCAGCGGAATCGGGACCGGACCACAAGTGTACGAGCGGTGGTGGCAACAGGTCTATGCTCACCCACCATGGCAAGCAAGAAGGCATACGTCGACCACCTGCGCATCGTCCCGCTCTTTCAGGGTTGCTCGCAGAAAGACCTCGAGAAAATCGCGAAGGCCGGTGACGAAGTGTCGATGCCAGCCGGATCGCTGATCGTCGACCAGGGCCAGACCGGTCGGGAAGCGTTCGTCGTGCTCGCCGGCACGGTGACCGTCAAACGCAACGGCAAGAAAGTCGCGTCGCTGGGGCCGGGCACCATCGTCGGCGAACTCTCGCTGCTCGACCACGGGCCGCGTACTGCGACCGTGATGTGCGAGACCGACTGCACGTTCTTGTTGCTCAGCCAGCGCACGTTCCTCAGCGTTGTTGACGAAGTGCCTGCCTTGGCTCACAAGCTGCTGGCCTCGCTCGCCGGGCGCATCCGCGATCTGGACCGCCAGTACTACGGCTGAGCACGCGGGTGTCGTCCCCCGCACTGATCACATCACCCGCTGACGCGTAGCACAGCTCGTGCTACGCTGGCCCGATTCAGGTGGCGATCCGCGAACTCCGCAACCATACGAAGGATGTTCTCGATGCCGTCGAGCGTAGCGAGGAGGTGGTGCTCACCCGGATGGGCGAGCCGGTCGCGCTGATCATGCCCATCGATCGGTCGGCCACCGTTTCGGCCTGGCTGGATGACCTTGAAGCCGAGCCCGCCACCGACACCGGGTGGCTTGACGAGTTGGCACAGGCGAGGCGTGATGACGACGCTGCCGATCGTCGGCGAGATCTCCCGTGACGCTGTTGCTCGACACGAACGCTGTCGTGGCACTTGTTGAACGAAAGCACACGGGAGTCGCCCACCTCGTTCGTGAATCCTCCGAGTGGCCGACGATCAGCCTGATCACCCTCGGCGAACTGCTGGCGGGGGTGTCACTGGCGCTCGTGACCAGCTGACAACCGGCCTGGCCACCCACCGGACGTGAGCGCGACAGCGCGTGCCGGGTATGGTTCGCTCCGTCATGAGCACGCACGCGTCATCTGCCACGGCTGAACACACCACCGCTGGAGCCGGCCACGGTTCCGGGCGCAAACGGTTCAAGCCACATCAACTCGTCCTCGCCATCGGCTGCTTCATGGGCGTGTTCACGCTCGTGTCGGGCGTGATGCCGCTGATCACCGGATGGCACAACGAGAAAACACCTTCGCGAGAGGTGTTCGACGGCATCCCCGGGCCCATCCAGATCGCGTTCTACACGGTGGTCCCGGCGATGCTGGTGTGGGGCGCGTTCGCCTTCGCCGACCGCGTGAAGAACTGGGAGCGGGGCGCACCCGATCGGCGCCGCACCACCCCGAAGACCATCCGCCGTCGCCTCGAAGACTTCCGCGCCGGCACCTCGATGCGCACCCTCTTGCGCGACCCGGCCGCCGGGCTGATGCACTCGATGATCTACTTCGGGTTCCTCGTGCTGCTCGGCGTGACCACCGTGTTGGAGATCGACCACCAGCTCCCCGTTGCACTGAAGTTCTTGCACGGCCGCACCTACCTGGCCTACTCGCTGATCGCCGACCTCGCTGGCGTGGTCTTCCTCGGCGGCATCATCTGGGCGGTGCTGCGCCGCTACGTGCAGCGCCCGTACCGCATCCGGATCAAGTCGAAGCCGGAGCACGCGCTCATCCTCGGAACCTTCTTCCTCATCGGTGTCACCGGCTTTCTCGCTGAAGGGTTCCGCATCGCCGTGTTCCAGCGGCCCGGCTACGAAAAATGGAGCTTCATCGGCTACCCGCTCAGCCAACTGTTCGACGGCATGTCGTTCGACCGACTCGAGTTCTGGCACCAGGTCAGCTGGATCGCCCACGTGGTCAGCTTCCTGCTGTTCCTGGCGATCCTGCCGATCACGATGCTGCGGCACATGTTCACCTCCCCGCTGAACATGTACCTCCGCGATCGCGAGCGGCCCAAGGGAGCGATGAGGGCGATGCCGAACCTGACCGAAACCTCGCTGGAAACCTTCGGTGCCAGCGTCGTCGAGGATTTCACGTGGAAGCAGTTGCTCGACACGGATGCGTGCACGATGTGCGGACGGTGCACGAGCGTGTGCCCGGCGCACGCCACCGGCAAGCCGCTCGACCCGCGTGAGATCGTGCTCAAGGTCGGCGAGGTGATGGCCGCGTCGTCCCCGCACGGCCATGTCAGCCCACCGCTTGGGGTGGTGTCCGAGATCACCATCTCGACGAACTCGGTGTTCGAGCGGATCACCGCCGACGAGATCTGGGCGTGCACCAGCTGCAAGGCGTGTGACGAGATCTGCCCGGTCAATATCGAGATCCTCGACAAGATTCTCGATATGCGCCGCTACCTGTCGTTGATGGAGAGCAACTTCCCGTCCGAACTCGGCAACGCCTACCGCTCGATGGAGAACCAGGGCAACCCGTGGGGCATGAACCAGGGCGAGCGCGGCGATTGGGCCAAGGACCTCGACGGTGTCACCGTGGTCGATCCTGGCGAGCCACTGACCGCCGAGTACCTCTACTGGGTCGGCTGCGCCGGCTCGTTCGACGACAAGAACCGCAAGGTCACCCAGGCGATGGCCAAGCTGTTGCGCCGCGCCGGCATCGATGTGGCGATCCTCGGGCCGAGCGAGATGTGCACCGGCGACCCCGCCCGCCGCAGCGGCAACGAGTACCTGTTCCAGATGTTGGCGATGCCGAACGTCGAGATGCTCAACGGGATGGGCGTGCGCAAGATCATCGCCCAGTGCCCGCACTGCTTCAACACGCTGAAGAACGAGTACCCGCAACTCGGCGGTAACTACGAAGTCATCCATCACACGCAGCTCCTCGAGGAACTAATCGAGAGCGGTCAGCTCGATGTGAGCCAGGCAACGCTCGAAGAGCGGATCACCTACCACGACAGCTGTTACATGGGCCGCCACAACGACGTGTACCTCGCGCCGCGCAAGGTGGTCGGCTCGATCAAGGGGCTCGACATCGTGGAGATGCCCCGAAACGGCACCAAAGGCATGTGCTGCGGTGCTGGCGGGGCGCGGATGTGGATGGAGGAATCGATCGGCACGAAGGTGAACGACGAGCGTGCCTCCGAGGCGCTGTCCACCGGCGCCACCCGCGTGGCCACCGCCTGCCCGTTCTGCTACATCATGCTCGACGACGGGGTGAAGGCCATGGGCCCACAGCTCGGCATCGCCGACGACACGGTGAAGGTGGCCGACATCGCCATCCACCTGCTCGACGCGATCGAAGCAGGCGAGCGCCGCCTGGCCATCCAGGACGCGCCGCTCGCGGTTCCCGTATCGGTTTCGATGTCCAGCGTCGCCACGCTGGTCGCTCCGGCCCCTCCCGAGACCGCGGCTGTCACGGAAGCGGCTACTGACGACGACCTTGCCAAGGCTGACGGCATCGATCCGGCCACCATCGCCCGAAGGAGCCAAACACCCTGATCCCCGACCGCGCGCAGATCCCGACCCTTTCGGATCGGGCATCTGCTGTCCGCTCTGTGGGGGGATCAGGCGGTCGTGGGGAGCTTGCGGTGACGGACCATTCCGAGGGCCACCAGGACGGCCATGACGGCGGCAGCGATGAACGCACCGATGGCGGCAAGGCCGCGGCGATTACCGCGCCCTTCGGTGCACGCTCGGGTGTTCCAAGGTCGGCGAAGGTGGCGCCATCGGCAATCCCTTCGAGGTGGCCATTGATGTAGCTGGCGTAGGCCTCGGCTTCCTTGCCGGTGTCGAGGTCGTGTCCCGCATACTTCAAGAGGTCGGTACGACCCTCATCGGTCAGCGCTTCGGCTGAGGGGAAGGTGATGTTCTGCGAGGAGAGCTCGTCGTGGACGTAGTCAGCCGAGAAGTTGTTGCCCCAGGTGAGCAGTGCGCCGGAGACGGCGAACACGACGACGGCGACGAGGCCGAAACCGATCAGCACGCTGTCGATGGTGCGTCGCTTCAACGCGCCGACGGGGGTTGAGGGTGCCAGCGTGGTTGAGGGTGTGGTTGCCAGCGTGGGTGTGGGTGTGGTTGCCAGGGTCGGTGCTGGCCGTTCGATGATTGGGCTGCTCATGGTGTGGCTCCGTTGATCGGTGTGATGATCATCAAGGTACGAAAATCACCCCGATGGCGTCAGAGTCATCGG
>JANOKQ010000839.1:0-2377 GCA_031419375.1 Acidimicrobiaceae bacterium | reverse complement strand
AGCCGCAGTGCGTCGGTGCGGTCGAGTAGGCCGAGGCTGCGCTGCACATCCCACGGAACGGGGTCGGCGATGCCGCGAGCGGTGCAGCGCTCGAGTGCGTTCTCGACGAACCCGGCGATCTCCCACGTGGTCAGCGACACCTTCTCGCTCTGCGGATAGATCGGCACGATCCGGCCGGTCCGGTCGCCGATCAGATCGACGATCGGGTTGGTCATCTGCAGGCCGCCGCGGAACACATCGGGCTTGCCGAACAATGAGATGTTCAGCCCTTCCTGAAGCTGCTTCTCACGCCACGGCTGGTTGAAGAACACCACTGTCAAACGGCCGCTGCCATCGCCCACCACGGCCGTCACCATCGTCTTGCGGTTCTTCGTGATCCGCTTGACGACCGAGCGCACCGCCACTAGCACCATCGCCTCCTGCCCGGCGACCAGGTCGCTCACCCTGGCTTCGTTGGTGCGATCAACCCAGCGGCGCGGGTAAAAGGTGAGCAGGTCGTACACCGAGCGGATGCCGAACTCCTGCAGCGAACTCAGCTTTCGCTCGCCAACACCGCGCAACCGGTCGACGCCGATCGAGTCGAGTTCGCGCAAGGTGAGCGGTGCATCCGCTGCGGTCATGTCACTCCACCCCGAACAGGTACGGGTACAGCGGCTGACCGCCGTGGTGCACCTCCACCTGCAGCTCGGGGTACTCCTCGGCCAGCCAGCCCAGCACCTCATCGGTGTCCGTACGCCCCGCCTGCTTGCCGATGATGACCGTGACGATCTCGCGTTCCGGTGTGATCAGCTGCGCCAGGAGCTGCTGCGCCGCAGTTGGCGCAGTGTCGGCCACCGCGACGATCCCGTCACCGCGGACGATGCCGATCCAGTCCCCAGTCACGATCACACCCGTCGAGCCAGTGGTGTCGCGGACCGCCTGGGTGACCTCGCCGGCGGCGACCGAGTCGGCTGCCTCACGCATCTCCGCCGCATTTGCCACAGCGTCCATCTCGGGGTCATACAACACAAGCGCAGCTAGGGCTTCGGGCATCGACCGGGTCGGCACGACGATGACACGCTTGGCCGTGAGCGCATCGAGTTGTTCGGCCACCGCGATGATGTTGCCGTTGTTCGGCAACACCACCACCTCATCGGAGTTGACCGCCTCGACCGCGGCGAGCAGCTCCGCCGTCGACGGATTGAGCGTCTGCCCACCGGTGACCACACCCTGCACACCGAGGTTGCCGAACAGTTCGACCAGCCCGTCGCCGCTGGCCACCGCCACGACGGCGCAGGTGACATGGGGCAGCGACCGCGACGAGCCGGTGAACGGCCGGCGCGACCCCACCATCGCCAACTCGCGCTGGGCATGTTCGTGGGCGACCTCTTCGAACAGGTCGCTCACCCGGATGTGGCGGGGCCGGCCTTCCAGATCGAGCGCAACCTCGATCGCTGCGCCGACATCGTTGGTGTGCACGTGGCAGTTCCACAGCCCGTCGCCGCCAACCACCACGATCGAATCGCCGATCTCACCCCAGCCATGCTTGAAGTCGCTGATCCGGGTGTCGTCGAGGTCGAGGAAGTACATCACCTCATAGCGCAGATCCGCCACGTCGAAAGCCGAACCCATAGCCGTACTGGCCCCGGCCGACGCGCCGAACCCGGCAGACGGCCGGGTCGCATCATCCGACGCGCCACTGTCGTCGGGTTCGGGCAGCGGTTCGTCGGCGACGACGTGGAGCGCAGCGTCGAGCATCAGCAAGAACCCTGCACCTCCGGCATCGACGACGCCTGCCTCACGCAGCGCGGGCAACATGTCCGGCGTGCGCGCCAGCGCATTGCCGGCGCCGGCATGTGCTGCCGCGACCACATCCGCCAACGGCGCGTCGCCAACGGCCTGCGCCGCCTCGGCGGCCGCACGGACCACCGTGAGAATCGTGCCCTCCACCGGTCGCAGCACCGCCTCGTACGCTGCCGTCGACGCAGCGGACAACGCTGCGGCAAACGTCGGACCATCGAGCGCGCCCCCCGATCCGCCGACGTCGCGGAGAACCGAAACGAACCCGCGCAGCGTCTGGCTGACGATGACTCCGCTGTTGCCCCTCGCTCCCATCAGCGAGCCGTGGCTGATCGCCGCGCACGTGGCCGCAAGATCCGCCGCGCCATCGGACGCCGCGCCGTCGATCTCGGCGACGACCGCACCGAGGGTGCGGGACATGTTCGTTCCGGTATCTCCATCGGGTACCGGATACACGTTCAGCCGGTTCAGTCTCCCGGCATGCAGAACGAGCAGATCCCGGAAGGTGACGATGATGCTGCGAAGAGCGTCGGCAGACAGCGTGTCGAGCGTGGGCACCGCATCACTGTACGGACTCTCGCTCGACGGGATAGGGCTA
>JANOKQ010000838.1:0-4727 GCA_031419375.1 Acidimicrobiaceae bacterium | reverse complement strand
TTCCGCGAAGCCACCATTCACGGTGTAGCCCGTGTACCTCGCGTTGGGGCAAAGCGTCTCCCACCCTGAGGCACACGCTTCGCAAGCACCACACGCCCATCCAAGCCATGGAACAGCAACCCGATCACCCTCGTGAAGGCGCGTGACCCCCTCACCAACGCGCTCGACGAGTCCGACGCCTTCGTGACCGGGAATGAACGGAGGAGCTGGTTTCACCGGCCAATCACCGCGGGCAGCATGGATGTCGGTGTGACACAGACCAGAGGTCTCAACCTTCACCAGAACCTGACCGGGACCAGGCGCAGGCTTGGCGACATCCTCGATCAGCAGGGGACGACCAAACTCATGAACTACAGCAGCCTTCACAGCAACCTCCTCAATCGACATGAACAGAATGACGCGACCCATCGACGGTGCTGGAGACCGACACTGCGCCGCCCGCCCGTGAGCGGTCTACGCCGACTTGATCACAGCCCACTCTCGTTGAACCGTCGCCTCGAATCCAGGGTCGAAGGTCCCTTTGCATCTGCGGTGAACGCGATCTGGTCGGGTGGGGTTGCACCGTGCTCGAAGGCCGTCAGATTGGTGATTGTGGTTGTTGCGATCTGCTCGAGTGCCTGCTCGGTGTAGAACGCCTGGTGTCCGGTGATGAGCACGTTGGGGAAGGTGAGCAGCCGGCTGAAAACGTCGTCATTGATGACGGTGTCGGACAGGTCCTCGAAGAACAGGCCGGCTTCTTCTTCGTAGACGTCAAGACCGAGATAGCCGAGCTTGCCGCTCTTGAGTGCCTCAATCGCAGCGGCGGTGTCGACAAGAGCACCCCGGCTGGTGTTGATCAGCATCACCCCGTCACGCATCCGTGCAAGGCTCTCACCGTCGATCATGTGGTGCGTGCCGGTGGTGAGCGGACAGTGCAACGACACGATGTCCGCGACGCTGAGTAGCTCATCGAGTTCCACGTATCGGACTCCGGCGCGCTGGCAGTCTTGGTTCGGGAATGGGTCGGTGGCGACGACCCGGCAGCCGAAGCCGACCATGATCTGGGCGAACACGGCCCCGATCTGGCCGACCCCGACGACACCGACGACGCGGCCGTGCAGATCGAAGCCGAGTAGCCCGGTCAACGCGAAGTTGTTCTCCCGTACACGGTTGTAGGCGCGATGTAGTTTGCGGTTGAGGGCCAGGATCAGCCCGACCGTATACTCGGCGACGGCATGCGGCGAGTACGCAGGAACCCGGGTGACGGTGATGTCGAGCTCGGCCGCTGCGCTCAGATCGACGTGATTGAAGCCGGCCGATCGCAGGGCGACGAGGCGCACACCTCCTGCCGCCAGGCGTCGCAGCACGTCAGCGCTCAGATTGTCGTTGACGAACGCGCAGACCGCTTCCGAGTCCGCGGCGAGAGCGGCGGTGACGGTGGTTAGTCGCGGTTCGAGGAATCGGAGTTCGTGCTGGCCACGGTTTGCGGCGGCGAGGAACTGCTCGTCGTAGGGTTTGGTGCTGAACACGGCGACTCTCATGCGGGCTCCTGCTGACTGGTCGGAAGGCTGATTTCGGCGCAAGCCACAGCTTGGCGGACCGCGACGAAACTGTCAGGTGTCACCGAGATGGAATCGATCCCGATGTCCACCAGCAACCGGGCGAAGTCGGGATGATCGCTGGGAGCCTGGCCACACAGGCCGACGACACGTCCCCGCCTGTGGGCGACCTCGACAAGTTCTTTGACCAGTCGCATCACCGCCGGGTTGCGTTCGTCGAACTGCGGTGCAAGGCGTTGGGAGTCGCGGTCGATGCCCAGCACGAGTTGCGTCAGATCGTTGCTGCCGATCGAGAACCCGTCGAAACGATCACAGAACTCATCCGCTAGCAGGAAGTTCGACGGGATCTCGGCCATCACGAACACCTGCAGAGCGTTGTCGCCGCGACGCAGCCCTTATTCGGCCATCACCTCGAGCACCCGGTCGGCCTCGTCGAGGGTGCGGCAGAACGGCACCATCACAACGACGTTGGTGAATCCCATCTCGTCGCGCACCTTCCGCAGCGCTGCGCATTCCAGCGCGAACCCGGCGCGGTACCCGGGGTCGTAGTAGCGGCTGGCGCCGCGCCAGCCGAGCATCGGGTTTGCTTCCGCGGGCTCGAACTGGTCGCCGCCGATCAGTGCGGCGTACTCGTTCGTTTTGAAATCACTCAATCGGACGACGACCGGGTTGGGGAACATCGGAGCGGCGATCCCGGCGATCCCGGCGGCAAGAGTGTCGACGAAGAAGCTCGCGGGATCATCGAACCCTCGGCAGCGTCGGCGGATCTCGTTGCGGGTCTGCTCGTCGGTGACTGCATCGATGTTGGCGAGAGCCATCGGGTGAACCTTGATGTGGTTGCCGACGATGAACTCCATCCGTGCCAGACCAACCCCATCGGAACCGAGTTGCCACCAGCGCATCGCCGCCGTCGGGTCACCGAGGTTGAGCATCACCTTGGTTCGTGTCGCTGGTAGGTCATCGAGGTTGATCTCAACCTCGGTGAAATCGGCGGCGCCGGCATAGACATGACCGATCTCACCCGCCGCGCACGACACCGTGACGATCTGGCCATCGAGAAGGGCCGTGGTGGCGTTGCCGGCGCCGATGACCGCGGCGACGCCGAGTTCGCGGCTGACGATCGCCGCGTGCGATGTTCGGCCACCACGATCCGTGACGATTGCCGCCGCCCGGCGCATGATCGGCACCCAGTCAGGGTCGGTCATCTCGGTCACGAGCACCGAACCAGTTGTGAAACTCGCAACCTCAGCGCTGCTGGTGATCTTTTGGACCGGTCCGATCGCGACGCGTTGGCCGATCGCGATGCCGCTCACCAGCAGAGGACCGGCGCTATTGAGCGTGTACGACATCAACGTTCCCTGGGTCCGGCGGGCCTGCACGGTCTCGGGTCGGGCCTGGACGATGAACATCTCGCCCGTGCGACCATCTTTCGCCCATTCGATGTCCATCGGCCGTCCATAGTGGTCTTCGATGGCAACAGCCCACCGGGCGAGCTGCAGCACCTCGTCGGTGGTGAGTACGAAGCGGCTGCGCTCGTCTTCCTCGGTCGCAACACTCGCTGTTCCTGCGGCCCCCGGGTTGTAGACGGTCTTCTCCGCTTTCTCGCCGAGTACTCGCGAGGTCACCGGGCGCAGGTCGCTGGAGGCCAGGAGCGGCTTGAACACCGTGTACCGATCGGGACTGACCGTTCCTTTGACGACCGATTCGCCGAGACCCCATGCCGCGTCGATCTGCACGACCCGAGGAAAGCCCGTTTCGGTGTCCAAGCTGAACATGACTCCGGCCGATCCGCTGTCCGAGCGGACCATGCGTTGCACACCGACCGACAACGCCACTTTCATGTGGTCGAAGCCATTGGCGTCGCGGTAGCTGATCGCCCGGTCCGTGAACAATGACGCCATGCACGCGCGTACGGCTTCGACCACGCCGGACTCGCCCGACACGTTGAGAAAGCTCTCGTGTTGGCCTGCGAAACTTGCCTCGGGGAGGTCTTCTGCTGTTGCGCTGCTTCGGACCGCCACATCGAGTTCCGCAACCTCGTCCAGGGCGGCCAAGCGTCGATAGGCGGTGGTGATCGCCTCGGTCAACTCCGGCGGGAACGTCGCCGCTGCGATCAGCTCACGGATCGCAGCACCAACCCGCTGCAACGCCGCGGCGCCATCGCGGGCTTCGTCCAGCAGACGACCGATCGGGACTCTCAGGTCGTTGGCATCGAGGACAGCCCAGTACGCAGCTGCGGTCACGGCGAAGCCGTCTGGTACACGGATCCCACTTTTCGACAGAGATGTGAACATCTCGCCCAACGAAGCGTTCTTACCGCCGACCGTTGCGACGTCCGATGCTGTCAGCTCCCCGAGCCACTTGATCATCGGCGACGAGGAGGTGGACTGCGCGCGTTCTGCCATGACACCGATACTCGCCGCGGGCACGGGCGTGCGATAGTGCCGGAGGTCCCAACAGTAAGAGCAGTCATCCCGTGAACAGCGCGGAGCCGCTCACACGTTCGGCCTGGAGGGCGTCAGTATCGACGGGGTGGCCCTCGACGGCGGTGGCGCCGTGCTGGCGGGCGTGGACCACGGCTGCGTCGAGCAAGGTGCGGGCCACACCGATGTTGCGATATTGCCGTTGGATGGCGAAGCAGGTGACCCACCAAGCTCCTGCGTCGTCGGTGAGCAAGCGACGCAACGCACGATTGGCCATGACGCCGGGCAGGTCGTGTCGCGGCATCACTCTCGTCCACCCGGCCGGCGTCCCGTCGACGTAAGCGATCAGACCGGACGGAATGGACGCTGTCGAAACCTCGCGTAGCAATGCGTCGCGGTTGCCGGTTGCAGCCTCAGCGACACGATGCCCGTCGAGGAAGCGTCGGCACCAGCACCATGCGGGATCCACCTCACGTGGCCCGAAGGCGGTGACGACGTCATTCCAGCGTGTTGCCGTCGCCGGTGTTGCCCGGATCGTCACGTCAGGTGCTTCCAATTCGGGTCGAGCAGGGGGCTTCAACGAGTACATGATCAGCCACCACTCCATGATGCCTCGAACAACGCCGTCCCCAACGAACGCGTCGTCACCGACATGGGGTTTGTTCCGTTCGGCGCGCAACGAGGCAGCGACCGACTCTCCCGAGAGCTCCGACGCACCAGTCCAAGACCTAAATTTCGCACTTGACCCATCGATGGTGCAGGTTCG
>JANOKQ010000837.1:0-2050 GCA_031419375.1 Acidimicrobiaceae bacterium | reverse complement strand
GACCCATGACCGTCATCCTGCCCGGTCAGAATCCGCATGCCTCCCTCAGGTTCGTCCGAGCAAGTGGCGCTCAGGCTACGGGCTAGGTGTGATCGAGGACTCGTGCCACGCATCTGTATCCGCCACGAGGGTCCACTGTGTTGACTTCTGAAGTACTTCAAATATGGTTCGTGCTGTGTGTGTGATCTCTAGCAGCTAGACGTAGCGGCGATGTCGACGTCGTGCCCGATGTCGAATGACGGTATCGCGCCGTTCTTCCAGTCGGCCAGGAGCGCCGGTGCCACACCGACGAGGGAGTTCGCGTCGACCAACACATGCTGGGTGGCCCCCGCCATGTCGCGGAGGCATCTCCCCAACGCACTGGGGTTGCGTAAACCATCCGACCCGGACCACGTGTAACACCACCGCACCACATCGGCCGCGACCGCCGTGACGTATGTGTTCGCCTGGATCATCCGCCCCTGCTGCGCGGTCGACGTGGAGCCGGTGCGCTCCGCTGACCGCAGCGCGGCACGCACAGCGTCGAAGAAGAAACACCGGGCCGCTTGCAACGACGCCTCCTTCTCGGCGAAATCGTGGAGGAACAACTGCTGCTCGCTGATCCCTGGATTGCCCGGTCGCCGCTTCGAATGCGCCACGACGGCCAACTCCTCGACGGCACGCAGCGCGATGCCGATGCCGATCGCCCCGTGCCCCAGCGAACCCAGCGGAACGAAGCCCAGCTGGAAGGACGGATCGGATCTCGTCGGGCGAGCATCGGTGATCGAATATCCGAACGACTCGTCGACCCATTGCTCAGGGATGTGGTAGTCGAAGCTGCCAGTGCCGTTGAGACCCATCACATCCCAGTTGCCCTGAAGCTCGACACATGAGCGCGGCAGGTAGAACGCGCGGAGGTCCGGGCCACCTGCGGGAGTTGAACGGACTCGTCCGTTCTCGCGCACGAAGACCCCTCCAGCGATCCAGTCCGCGTGACTGATGCCGCTGCCGAACTGGTAGCTGCCGCTGATGGTGAACCCGTCTCCACTGGGTACAGCGGTGCCTCGAGGGGCCAACATGCCAGCGACGATCGAGGGGCCGTCCGCGAACATCTGCTCCATCGCACTCGCCGGCAAGAAACCGGCGGCCATGGTCACCGCGGCCGAGTTGGCCATCAACGACCAGCCGATGGACCCGTCGGCTCGGCTCAGCTCCTCGATCGCCTGCAAGCCGGTCACGATGTCGGCACCGCCGCCGCCCAGATCTTCCGGGACCGTGATCCAGAACAGCTCTGCGTCGCGAAGGGCGTCGATCATCGTGCTGGTGAGGGAGCCCGCCACCTCGACCGTTGCTGCCTGCTCCCTGACGAGTGGGCACAGCTCGCGGACGCGAGCCAACGCCTTGCTGTTCGCCTCGGCTTGAGTGGACATGTTGCCTCCAGGTCTGCTCTCAGGCCTACACGATCCCGGAGAACTGCTACTCCGATGGTAACCGCTGCCGCAAAAGAGGTTAATATTTGTTTGCCACTGTGACAAAGGGGGTCCGGGATGACGGCACTGGAGAACAACATCGAGAACCCGACGGGGTGCCCGATCGCTCACTTCGACGAGGTGAACACGGGGAGCGCGCCAGCAGGGTGGCACTTCGACAACTTCGACCGCAAACGCGAAGAGGCACCCGTGCACACCGGTCTCGCCAACGGGCACCAGTACTTCCTGGTGACCCGGATGGCTGACATCCGCAAGGCCTTCCAGACGGCCGAGGTGTTCTCGAACACCGCCGTCACACCGATGGACCCGAACCCGCAATACCGCTGGATCCCCGAAATGCTCGACGGGCGCGAGCACACCGCGTGGCGTCAGTTGACGGGCCCTTTCTTCTCGCCGGGCGCTGTTGCTGAATGGGAGCCGCGCGTCCGCCAGCGCTTCACGGAAGTGCTTGACGCGGTTGCGTCGAAGGGTTCGTGCGAGTTCGTCCACGAGGTCGCTCTACTCTTCCCGAACGTGATCTTCATGGACATCATGGGCCTCCCGCGCGAGGACGCCGATCTGTTCCAGCAGTGGGAGATCGA
>JANOKQ010000836.1:0-17508 GCA_031419375.1 Acidimicrobiaceae bacterium | reverse complement strand
CGGGCCGATCAGGCCGACCACCTCGCCCGGTCGCACCTCGAAGCTGACGTCATCGACGGCGGTCACGCCGCCGAAGCGCACGGTGAGCCCGGAGATGCTCAACGTCTGCGGAGAGACGGGCTCGGTCGCGACGATCGGCAGTTCCGCGGCGCGCGGACGCTTCCCGGCCAAGCGCAGCTTGAGCAGAAGCGGACGGGCGTGATCGGTGGCGGTCGCGGCGATTCCGTCCTGTTGCACGATCAGGATGATCAAGACGACGATGCTGCCGAGGATGATGTCCCATTGGTTCTTGAGGTGGAAGACATCCTCGATGATCCGTGTGCCGAGGCCACCGATCGCATTCGGCGCAGCGAACAGCCCGGCCAGCACGTATCCCAATCCGCCGATGACCGCGAACCCGACGCTGTTGATCGAGGCGAACACGTTGAACTGTCCGTACTGGATGTTGCGCGAGGTGAAGGCGACCAGGATGCCGGCGAGAGCGGCGATGCCGGACGCAACCCCGAACGCGTACAGCTTCACGCTGAACACGCTGATCCCGAGCGACGCTGCAGCCCGTTCGTTCGTACGCACCGCGATCAACCGCCGTCCGGTTCTGGAGCGGCGCAGGTTGGCAACCATCAGGCCCACAAGCACGAGCGCGATGAGGCAGACGATCGCCCAGCGATGCGGGTGCCCGGAGGCATCCACCTCGATCCCGAACAGCTTGATCAGACCGATCTTGGTACCGCCGTCTATCGGGGGTCCGAGGTAATTCGCGTTGGCGAACACCACTTCCGACACGGCGTATCCCATGCTCAGGGTGACCACGGCAAGGTTCACCCCGCGAGTTCTCAGTGCCGGGAGGGCGAACAGCAATCCGACGGGAATGGTGAACACCACCCCGAGCACGATCGCCAGCTCGGGCGTCATCCCGCCGTGGACGAACTTGCCGGCAATCAGCGCCCCGATACCGCCCAACGCCCATTGGCCCAGCGAGATCTGCCCGGCAAAACCGGTCACCACGACGATGGACAGGATCATCACGCCCGCCGTCAACGACACGAAGCTGGCCCGAGCCCAACTCTCGTTGGCAAACGTGAAGAGCACGAACAAGAAGATGCCCAACGCAACGGCCATGCCCCCGACGTTGATGCGCCCGCTACCGAGCTTCGGCAGCCGGTCGGACACATGCGATCGCAACGGTAACCCCCGGCCCCTCACCACCAACACGATCAAGATGGCCAGGAACGCCGTGGCTCGCGGCAGCCCGCTGATCAGCGACTGGTTGAACAACTGCTCGATGTCGCCCTTGTACCGCGTCGCGAGGGATTCGCACAAACCGATGACGAGGCCACCGACGAACGTCATCGGGAACGAGTGGAATCCGCCCAGGAGCGCCGCCCCGAGACCGGCGACGGTGACCACGAGCGTGAACGTGACCGTCGACAGCCCTGTCAGCGGCGCGACCAGCACGGCGGCGAGCCCGGCGAGGCCGCCGCCGAGACCCCAGGTGAGCGCCGCCAGACGATCAGGCGACCACCCCAGTGTCTGCACAGCCCGCTCGTTTTCGGCGCTGGCATTGATCGCCAGGCCGATCCGTGTGTAGCGGGTCCACGCCCACAGCGCGAGGGTGATGAGAATCGAGATGGCCACGAGGTACAGGCGCTCTTCTTGCACCTTGACGCCGCCGAGATCGAAGACCCGCTGCGGGAGGAACTTGTCGACCTCTTGTGTTGCCGAGCCGTAGCGCTTTGCCGTGACCGCCCCGACAAGACCGAGCAGGCCGGTCGTGGAGATGACGCGCACGATCGCCGCGGCCCGGCGGAGGCTGCGCAGCACGATCATCTGGAACAGCAACGACACCACGACGGCGGCGAGAACACCGACGACCGCCGCGGGAAGCGTGGCCCAACCACGGTCCGACTTCAGCTCGACGAATGCGACGTACGCGCTCAGCGTGCCGACAGCGCCCTGGGCGAAGTTCACCAACCCGGAGCCCCGGTAGATCAACACGGCACCCTGCGCGAACATCGCATAGGTGGCACCCGACCCCAGACCGAGGATGACGAACTGCAGTAATGACTTCATCTATACGCACCCCCGATGCGATTGGCGTGAACAACACTTCGAGCCGGAAACGAACCCGTGGACAACGGATGGGGGCCGCCCAAGCTGGCCAGCCCCCATCCATCGTTGTACTACAAGTACCGAAGGTGCGTCACGTCCTCAGCACGGACCGCCGACGGCGGACCCACAGATCGTCTCGTCCCAGTTAGCGTCGCTCACCTTGACGAACGCTCCGCTGGCGAGGTCGAAGGACCAGAAGGAGTAGCCGCCTACCCCGGTGCGCAGCCAGATGCCCGCGTGGTCGGTCTTGGGCGTCCAGTCAGGCATCAAACCGATCATCGGGATCGGACCGGATCCGTCGATCAGCGCCTTGAGGTTCTCGCGGCTGAAATCGGTGGTGCCCGACTCACGGATGATCTGCAGCAGTGCGTACAGACCAACCCACGAACGCATCGGGCTCGACTTCATGTTCGGCCGCTGCAGCGCTTCCACTCCGGATGCGGCGAGATCGGCGGTCAGCACGTCGACCACCGGATCATCGGCACCTGCCGGCGGGATGGCTGCGTTGAGGATGACGTTCTCGGCATAGTCGCCAAGGCTCTCGATGTCGGATGCCGGGAACGTGCCGAGGCTGGACGAATACATGAGCTCGGCACCGAGTTGCTCGCCGGCGCGCAGGACCTGGATGCCTTCCTGACCGCCGATGGGCATGGCCACGCCCTCGGCACCTGCGGCCTGGGCCGCGAGGATGAACTGGCTGTAGTCGGTGGTGCCTGCCGGAACCGGCAGGTCGGCCACGACCTCGAGGCCGTTGTCACCGAACACCGCACCGTAGAATCCAGCGAGCGCGGTGGCCGACGGAATGTCGACACGGATGATGGCGATCTTGCTGATCCCTGCGTCGAGCAGAGCCTGCGGCATCATGATGGTCGTGCCGGTACCGCCGGCGTCGAACGGGTATGAGTTGGTGTCGGCGTAGTCGTCTTGACCTGGGCTGATCGCGAAGCGCGTAATGCCAGCGGCCGCATAACCGGCGCTGACGTCGGCACCGGCAACCGACGTGGTGTCGTTGATCGTGACTGCCACACCGGCCTCATCCAGCGTTCCGACGCACTCGACCGCCTTGTTCGGGTCGGCACCGTCGTCACAGGTGGTCACCTGGATGCAGGCCCCATTCGCTCCGCCGCGGGCGTTGAACGCCTCGGCAGAAGCTTCCAATGCCTGGGCCTGGTCTTCGAGGGTGAGCACGCCAGAGGCGAACACGGTCTGCAGACCGACGTGCAGCGGCTCCATGGAATCATCACAGGCACCGTCATCCCACAGGCCGATCGCTTCCAGATCGGAACCTGGGGCCTCGGTGGCTGCCGGTGCATCGGTGGCTGCCGGTGCATCCGTCGCTGCCGGGGCATCCGTCGCTGCCGGGGCATCCGTGGCCGCCGGGGCATCCGTGGCTGCCGGTGCATCGGTGACTGCCGACGGCGCGTCGGTCGGCGTTGCAGCCTCTTCGTCGCTCCCGCATGCCGCCGCGGTGAGCGCGAACGCGCACACCACCGCAGCGAAACGAACTTTGGACAATCTTGACATGTGTTTCCCCCTCGCGTGGATGACCGGGCGTCAGGTCGACTCCGGCTACTTCAGCACCGACGGGCCAGGCTGATTTGCCGACCCCAAAGTGATGCAAGTGTCAGATTAGCAAAAGGGGTGACCCATTTCCAGTCTGGGGCGTAAGTAGTCGGCACAGGAGGCGCAGGAACGCACGTCGAACCGCCCCACGCATCTCAGCAACCAACCGCTTCGTTGATCGCGCGGCATACGTCGGCGAGCTTGCGAGCGTCGAGTTGGCCAACGCGCAGACTGAAGGCCTCGCGGGGCACGAGCTGGAGTTGCTGGGCGTTGAGCACGCACTCTCGCTTCATACCCTCCGCTTGCCCGACGACCACCTCGGTCGCCAGATCACGAATGCGTGTCGTCGCCGGGATCACCTGAACGTGGTTGAGTCCCGTGAAGCTCGACACGACGAGCACCGGCCGCATCTTGTCGATGGCTGCGATCCACAGCTCGCCCCGCCTCATTCGTCCGCCCGCCACGGGCGGCGTGCAGCCATCGCCCGTGCTTGCTCCTCCGGAGATACTCCATAGGCACCGGCCCAATCCACGTCGTCGTCGAAATCCTCCGGGTGAGCGGCGTACGACGCGGCGATCTTGGCCGCCTTGGCTGCGTGGACCCGATCACGAAGCGCCTCGTCGAACAGCGCCGAGAGATTGAGATTGGGGATCAACTCGCGCGCCGCGCGGAGGTTCTCGGCGGTCAACGTGACCGTGGCTCGTTGCCTGGTGTGCATCAGATCAGCGTACCGCGACTGCACGCTCAGGGCGGAGCGATCGGTAGTCGAGAAAGCCACCGCCACCGTGCATTTCTCGACACGCGACTGCTCCACCGCCGTGAGCAGATCCACGGATACCTCCGGCAACGAGCCGAATCTGACGGTCGTGTCAGACTGTAGCCATGCCCGTCACCGGCCGAACCCTGTGGGAGATGCTGCAACGACGCGTCGAACGCACGCCGGACCGGATGATGGTGACCGACGAACATGGTCGGGTGAAGACCTGGCGCGAGTTCTTCGACTGGGCCGAGCGGGTCGCCGCCGGCCTCGCTCGGCTCGGCATCGGCACGGGCACGGTCGTGTCGTGGCAACTCCCCACGCGGATGGAAACGATCGTGCTCTCGCTGGCGCTGTCTCGCCTGGGTGCCGTGCAGAACCCGATCATCCACCTGTACCGCGAGCGCGAGGTGGCCTCGCTGCTGCGCACCACTGGTGCGCAGTGGTTCTTCACGCCCGGCACGTGGAAGGGCTTCGACTACGACGCGATGGCTGCGTCGATCCACGATCGCGCCGGCGGCGAGCCGTTCACGATCGCCAACGGCTACCGCGATCTGCCGGAGGGCGACCCGGCCATGCTCCCCGCTCCCCCGACCGATCCCGATGCGGTCCGCTGGTTGTACTCCACCTCTGGCACCACCTCGGAACCGAAGGCCGTGATGCACACCGACGCCACGCTGATCGCCGGCGGTACCGGCCTGGCAATGGCGCTCGACCCGCAGCCCGACGAGATCGCTGCGCTCACCTACCCGTACGCACACATCGGCGGACCCGACTTCTTCGTGATGATGCTGCGCACGGGGCTGCCGGCGGTGCTGATGGAATCGTTCACTCCCGCCGATGCCTACCCCCTGTTCCGTGCCCACGGCGTCACGATGTACGGCGGGAGCACCGCTCACTACTTGGCGCTCGTGAACGAGGTCGCCCGTACCGGCGGGCACCCTGCGCCGACCCTGCGGCGGATGTCCGGGGGCGGGGCCCCCAAACCGCCCGAGCTGTACTGGCGAACAAAGGACCTGACCGGGGTGATCATTCATCACGGCTACGGGATGACCGAGTGCCCGATGATCGCCAACGCGTCGCCGTACGACACCGACGAGCAACGAGCGAACACCGACGGTAAGCCGGTGCATGGGTGCGAGGTCCTCATCGTCGATGCGGCCGAACAGCCATGCCCGGTCGGTGCCGACGGCGACATCCTGGTGCGTGGGCCGATGCTCGCGATGGGGTACGTCGACGTCGAGCAGACCGCCGAATCCTTCCGCAGCGACAGGTTCTTTCGCACCGGCGACCGTGGCTACCTGCGTGTTGACGGGCATCTCGTGATCACCGGGCGCACCAAGGAGCTGATCATCCGCAAGGGCGAGAACATCAGCCCGCGTGAGATCGAAGACGTGCTCGCGAGCCACCCCTCGGTCGGCTCCGTGGCCGTGATCGGCCTGCCCGACGTAGAGCGCGGCGAACGTGTGTGCGCGGTTGTCGAGACCGCACCGGGCACAGCGTCGATCACGTTCCAGGCGATGATGCAACACTGCCGCGACGCAGGATTGATGACGCAGAAGATTCCCGAACAACTCGAGATCGTCGATGAGTTGCCGCGCAACCCGACGCTGAAGATCTTGAAGCGCGAGCTCGTCGAACGATTCAACGAAGGAGACTGACATGGATGCAGGCGAGTGGTGGAGCGAACGGGCGGGACTCGACGGGACCGTGGCGATCGTCACCGGTGGCGCCGGGGGGCTGGGCGAGGCGATCACGCTCGACCTGCAAGCCAACGGCGTACACGTCGCCATCGTCGATCGCGACGCAGATGCGGTCGCCCGCATCAGCACCGAACTGGAGCGGCGCGGGAGCGATGCGATCGTGCACGTTGGCGACGCCCGCGAACCAGCAACGCTCGACGCCTTGTTCGGTGCGGCCGCAGAGCGATGGGGGCGGCTCGACACGTTAGTCAACGTGGTCGGAGGCACGTTCCGCTCACCGTTCAGCGAGCAGGGCTCGCGTGCGTGGGACGCCTTGATCCGCACCAACCTGACCCACGTGCTGCACGCCACCTCGTTGGCGATCCCGGCGATGCGCGCTGGCGGCCGGGGCGGCAGCATCATCAACCTCACCACCATCGAGGGCCACCGCGCCGCCCCCAACTTCGCGGTGTACTCGGCAGCAAAGGCAGCGGTCGCCCACTTCGCCAGGACGCTGGCGGTCGAACTGGCCCCCGACCGGATCCGGGTCAACTGCGTCGCCCCCGACCTCACCCCCACGCCGAACATGCTCGGCATCAGCGGCGACAGCCCCAGCGCGATGCTCGACCCGCTGAACGTACGGGTGTCGATCCCGATGGGCCGGCTGGGGGTGCCGAGTGACATCTCCAACGCTGTCATCTTCCTCGCCTCGGGGCTGTCGTCGTACATCACCGGTACCACGCTGCATCCCGACGGCGGCACGCTCGCGTCGTCGGGATGGTTCAACTGGCCGGGCGAGGGTTTCGCCAACACCTTGCCGGCGAGCGTGCTCGGGCAGCTGCAGCCCGAGGCCGAATGAGCGAGCGGGTTCGCTTCGACGGCCGCGTGGCAATCGTCACCGGAGCGGGAACCGGCATCGGCGCGGCGCACGCCCGCCTGCTGGCCGAGCGTGGTGGCGCAGTCGTGGTCAACGACATCGACCCCGAGGCCGCGCACTCAGTCGCCGCCGACATCGGGGCCGCAGGCGGTTCGGCCGTCTCGCACGCGGGAGACATCGCCACCGAACATGGTGCCGGCACGCTCGTCGCCGCTGCACTCGAGCGCTTCGGCCGCATCGACATCGTGGTCAACAACGCCGGCCTGCTGCGCTCGGCCCCGTTCGCTGAAATGACGACCGATCTGTGGGACCGTGTCGTCGCCGTGAACCTTCGCGGCACGTTTCTCGTTACCCACGCGGCGTGGCCGCACATGGCCGCGCAGGGTTACGGCCGGATCGTGTCGACCACCTCGAACTCCGGCCTGCTCGGCGTGGCAGGATCGAGCGCGTATGCGGCTGCGAAGGCAGGGGTGTGGGGCCTCACCCGCAGCCTCGCGATCGAGGGTGCTCCGCTCGGCATCAACGTCAACGCCGTCGCCCCCATCGCCTACACGGCGATGTCGCAGCAGTCGAAGATCGCGCCGCGCGCGTGGCGCACCGGCGAGGGCGACGAATGGTCGCGTCGGCTCGATGCCGCTCAGATCTCGCCGGTGGTCGGCTGGCTGGCGCACGAGGACTGCACCGTGTCGGGCCGCGTGTTCAGCGCTGCGGGAGGGCGGGTGGCACGGTTCGCGATGCACGTGACCGAGGGCTTCGTGGCCGAGCACCTGACGATCGAAGATGTCCGCGACGGCCAAGCCGAACTGCTCACCGAAGAGTCGGGCGTCGAGTACCACGCAGCGTTCGAGGAAGGCCGCGACCTCCACCGCCGCCTGTTGACGTGACGCGTCGAAGATCTGGGCAGGATTCCTTCCGGAAACCGAGAAGAATCCTGCCCAGATCCGGTTCAGCGCTGGCGCAGGACCAGGAGCGAACGGGACTCGACGTTGACGCGGTCGAGGGCCGCCAGCACCGGCAGACCTGACGAGGCGGTGTCGATGACGGCCTCCCACTCGGCGCTGTGCTCGGCGTCGGGCAGCGTCATCTCGACGGTCTCGCCGCCCGCGTTGAAGTACACCAGGAAGTGCACGTCGACGATCCGTTCACCACGAGCGTTGCGGCCGCGGATGCCGTTTCCGTTCAAGAAAACACCGAGTGCCTTACCGAAACCCGAATCCCAGTCTTCCGGGGCCATCACCGCACCGTCGGGGCGCAGCCACTCGATGTCGGGCAGCGGCTCCCCCTCGTGGCGGCGCACCGGGTGACCGTCGAAGAAGCGGGCGCGGCGAAACGTCGGGTGCGCCCGCCGTAATGCGCACACCTCGCCCACGAACTCGACCAGCGACATGTCGGCCGTGTCCCAATCCACCCAGCTGAGCGCCGAATCCTGCGCGTAGGTGTTGTTGTTGCCCTGCTGGGTACGGCCGAGCTCGTCGCCGTGCAACACCATCGGTACCCCTTGCGACAGCAGCACCGTCGCCAGGAAGTTGCGCTGCTGACGGGCCCTGATGGCCAGTACGTGCGCGTCATCCGTGGGGCCTTCGACGCCACCGTTCCATGACCGGTTGTGCGATTCGCCGTCGTTGTTGTCCTCACCGTTGGCGTCGTTGTGCTTGTCGTTGTACGACACCAGATCGGCAAGCGTGAACCCGTCGTGGGCGGTGACGAAGTTGATCGACGCAACCGGGCGGCGGCCGTCTTGTTCGTACAGGTCGGCCGAGCCGGTGAAACGCGACGCGAACTCGCCGAGCGTGGACGATTCACCTCGCCAGAAGTCGCGCACCGTGTCGCGGTACTTGCCGTTCCACTCGCTCCACAGCGGCGGGAAGTTGCCCACCTGGTACCCGCCGGGGCCGACGTCCCACGGTTCGGCGATCAACTTCACCTGCGACACCACCGGGTCCTGTTGCACCAGATCGAAAAACGACGACAACCGGTCCACGTCGAAGAACTCGCGGGCTAACGCGGACGCCAGATCGAAACGGAACCCGTCGACGTGCATCTCCAGCACCCAGTACCGCAGCGAATCCATGATCAGCTGCAACGAGTGCGGGTGGCGCACGTTCAGTGAGTTCCCGGTGCCCGTGTAGTCCATGTAGTGCTGCGGATCGCCCTCCATCAGCCGGTAGTAAGCCTGGTTGTCGATACCGCGCATGCTCAGCGTGGGACCGAGGTGGTTGCCTTCGGCCGTGTGGTTGTAGACCACGTCGAGGATCACCTCGATGTCGGCGTCGTGCAGCGACCGAACCATCGCCTTGAACTCCTGCACCTGCTGGCCGCTATCGCCGGCGAAGGAGTACTCGTTGTGCGGAGCAAAAAATCCAATGGTGTTGTAGCCCCAGTAGTTGCGCAGCCCCTGCTCGACCAGGACGCCATCGTGGACGAACTGGTGCACCGGCATCAGCTCGATCGCTGTTGCGCCGATGCGCTGCAGGTGCTCGATCACCGCCGGATGACCGATGCCCGCGTACGTGCCGCGTAGCTCCGGGGGCACGCCGGGATGACACTGCGTCAGGCCCTTCACGTGCGCTTCGTAGATCACCGATTCGGCATACGGGGTGCGCGGCGGCCGGTCACCACCCCAGTCGAAGAACGGGTTGACCACCACGCTCGTCATCGTGTGCGCCAGCGAGTCACCTGCCTGCAGTTGGCCATCATGGGCTGCGCCTGCGAGGTCGTGGGAGAACAACGATGGGTCCCAATCGATGGAGCCCGAGATCGCCTTCGCGTACGGATCGATGAGTAGCTTGCGCGGGTCAGCCCGCTTGCCCGCAGCCGGGTCGAACTCGCCATGGACCCGGTAGCCGTAGCGTTGGCCGGGCTGCACTTGGGGGAGGTACTCGTGCCAGACGTAGGCGTCCACCTCGCGCATGTCGACACGCGTCTCGGTGCCATCGTGGTCGAGCAGGCATAGCTCGACCCGGGTTGCGGATTCGCTGAAAAGTGCGAAGTTCGTACCCCGCCCATCAAAGGTTGCTCCCAACGGGTAGGCGGAACCCGGCCACGTCTCCATGAATCTCCTCGTCTCGTTCTGGTCGGGCCTGGTCGTCGCAGACGTGGCCCTGCAGTGTGGCGTGCTGCTCGGGCACATGGTGTGCCAGACGTCACGACGTCACGCCTTCACGCCGTCAGCAACCCGGCATCTCGTTGCGTGGACGCGCCGGGCTACGATCTGACGACACTGTCAGATTCGAGATCCACCTTGCCCAACATGCCTCAGCACCACGAACCGGCCGATTCGGGCACGGGTGGCGCGCTCGATCCCGCCTCGTTCGCCTCACCCACCGCGTATGCCGCCGCGCTCGCGGAGTTCCTGCGCACCGACGAGCGAACCAAGGGTTTCATCGGCTTCCGGCCGCACAGCCTCGAAAACTGCGCCGAGCACCTCGCCGGGCTGCAGGCCGCGCTGTTCGACTCGGGATGGTCGCGCCTCGGATGGCCTCCGAGTGCCGGCGGCCTCGGCGGCGACCCGCGCTTTCGGGCGGCAATGTTCCAGACGCTGTGGGATCTCGACATCCAGATCCCCGAACCGTTCACCACGCTCGAGATCCTGGTGCCGGTACTGATGGTGTTTGCCCCACACCTTGCCGACGAGTTGCTTCCCGCGCTATTGCGCGGCGACGAGTCATGGGCGCAGGCGTTCTCCGAACCCGACGCCGGCAGCGACCTGGCCTCTCTGCGCACCCGGATGGAGCCCGACGGCGACGGCTTCCGGTTGTACGGGCAGAAGGTGTGGTCCACATTCGGGCATCTGGCGCAGCGTTCGGTGCTACTGGCCCGCTCCGGTGGACCCGGCCACAAGGGCCTCACGATGGTGCTCGTCGACCTCGACCAGCCCGGCTGCGAGGTCCGCCCGATCCGCGCCGAGGACGGCGAGAACCACTTCTCCGAGATCTTCCTCGATGGTGCCTACGTCCCGAAAGAAAGGGTCATCGGCGACCTGGGCACCGGGTGGGCCGTGGCGATGTACATGCTGCAGTGGGAACGGGGCGCCTGGGGGTGGCTGCAACAGGGCCGCTTCCACAAGCGGTTGGAGCAATCCCTGGCGATGGCCCCTGCGCAACCGGAGCATTCGGCCTCCATCGGCAGGGCGTACACGCTCATGGCGGCGTTGCGGTTACACACGCGCCACACCGTCGAGCGGCTCGCTCGGGAAGAGACCCTCGGGCCCGAGGTGTCGATCGACAAGCTGCTGCTGATCGACGCCGAGATCGCCGCCTGGAACACGATCCGCGAACACGTCGGCCCGCGCTTCGACGTCGACGAGGACCTGCACTGGCTGCGCGGCGAATATCTGTTCAGTCGTGCTGCGCCGATCTATGGCGGCTCGCAGGAGATCCAACGCACGCTGGTCGCCCAGCGGGTGCTCGGCATGCCCAGGGAACAGGCGGTATCGCGGTGAGCGTCATCGATAGCGACATGGTCGCGATGTTGCGTACGAGCCTGCGCCACGTGTTGACGGAGGTATCGGACCGGTCGCTCGCGCAGCGACTCGACGATCTCGGCTGGGACGAGGTCGTCGCGACCGATCCGGCCACCGCGTTGCAGACGATGTTCGAGATCAAGGGCGAAACACTGTCGTCGGCCGCGGCCCTCGGTCCCGAGTTGGCCCGCGTGTTTAGGGTTCACGTCGGCGACGAGCTTGCCGGCGTCGTCGTCGGGTTGGCGTCGCCGTTCGGTGCGAATCACCTCGACGGCGACACCCTCCACGTCGAGGCAACTGCGCTATCCGTGCTCGACGGCGCGTCACTCGTCGTCCCGCTCGATTCGCGACTGGCCGTGTGCCCGTCGGCCGGGCTGACAGAGGCACCGATGACCGAGCTCGACGAGAACTTCGGCGCGGTGCGGGTCACCGGCACCGTTTCCGCTGGCGAGGTCAAGTGGATCGACGGCGACGTCTGGCCGCACGTCGTCGCCCACGGACGCTGGCTCGCCGCATGCGAACTGGTCGGCATCGCCCGCCACGTCATCGCCACCGCTGTCGAATACACGGGCCAGCGGGTGCAGTACGGCAAACCGATCGGCGAGTTCCAGGCGCTACAGCACCGCATCGCCAGCGCACACGCGCTCGTGGTCGGTGCCGGCCACCTGGCCACCGAGGCCGGACGGGCCGGTGACGAGTGGACGGCCCTGGTGGCCAAGTGCATGGCCGGCAGCGCGGCCGAGTTCGCCTGCACGCAGGCCCAGCAGTGCTACGGGGCGATCGGGTTCACGTGGGAGCACGAGTTCCACCGCTACCTGCGCCGCACGTACACCCTCGACCGCCTGTTCGGTGATTGGCGCTCGCTCGAACACGAGATCGGCAACCGCCTGCAGCGCACCGGCGTCGTCCCCCGGATCGGCACCCTGTAACCCTCACCGACCACGACGGTCGACACAGCTAGTTGACAGTATCGTCAGCTGAAGTGGAGAACTCCCGGCCGCGGCGCGTACGCTCGTCGCCGTGTCTGAACAAATGTGCGTAGGCCGAGTGTGTGTCGTAACCGGAGCGGGCCGAGGCATCGGGCGTGAATACGCGTTGATGCTGGCCCATCACGGAGCCAAGGTGGTGGTCAACGACTTCGGCGGGGCGCGTGACGGCTCGGGTGCCGACGCCGGCCCGGCCCAGGAAGTGGTCGACGAGATCATTGCCGCCGGCGGCGAAGCGGTCGCCCATGTCGGCGACGTAAGCAGTCTCGCCGACGCGAAGGCGATGGTGCAGCTGGCAATCGACACCTTCGGTGGGCTCGACGTGCTGGTCAACAATGCCGGCATCCTGCGCGACCGGATGCTGTTTTCGATGACCGAAGACGAGTGGGATTCCGTGATCAAGGTGCACCTGAAGGGCACGTGGGCGCCGTGTCGGGTTGCCGCCGAATACTGGCGCAACCGGGCCAAGGAAGGCCACACCAACGACGCCAGAATCGTGAACACCACATCGGTCTCGGGCATATACGGCAACCCCGGCCAGACCAACTACGGCGCCGCCAAGGCCGGCATCGCCGGGTTCTCGTTGATCGCCGCCGAGGAGCTCGTCCGCTACGGGGTCACGGTCAACGCCATTGCCCCAGGCGCGCTCACTCGGCTCACCGAAGACCTCGGCCTGCCCGAGGAGATGGTTGGCCGGTTTGGGCCCGAATGGGTCGCCCCGGTGATCACGTGGCTCGCTTCGACACAGTCGGCCGGGGTGACCGGCCAGGTCATCGAATCATCCGGGCAGATCCTCGGCATCGCCGAAGGTTGGCGGCGTGGGCCGAACACCGACAACCCACCGATCGATCCCAGCGAGGTTGACGCGGTCGTCCGCGAGCTGCTCTCGCGAGCGACGCCGCGCACCAAGATGTCCGAACTGAGCTGACGGAGCACGCCATGAGTGAAGCCTGGATCATCGACGGGGCACGTTCCCCACGCGGCAAGGGCAAAGCCACTGGCTCCTTGCACCACATCCACCCGCAGGAACTGCTCGCCCAGGTGCTCAACGCGCTGGCGACGCGCAACGGGATCAGCCTCGGCGATGTCGACGATGTGATCGTCGGCAACGGCAACCCCGCCGGCGACCACGGTGCCTGCATCGGCCGGATGGCCGTACTGGCCGCCGGTTGGCCGGTGGAAGTGCCCGGCGTCACCCTCAACCGGTTCTGCGGTTCGGGCCAGCAGGCCGTCACGTTCGCGGCGATGGGCATCCAGGCCGGGCATCAGCAGATGGTGGTCGGCGGCGGCATCGAGTCGATGTCACGCTGGCCGGCACCCGACGGTCCCCCAGATTTCACCTCCGGTAACGCGGCGTTGCGCGAGCAGTTCCCGCTCGTCCCGCAAGGCATCTCCGCTGACCTGATCGCCACGATCGAAGGTTTCAGCCGCGACGCGGTCGACGAGTTCGCCCTACAGAGCCAGCAGCGCGCCGGAGTGGCTCTGGCCGAGGGGCGTTTCGAGCGCAGTGTGGTCGCGATCACCAACCCTGACGGTTCGGTCGCGCTCGACCATGACGAGTTTGCTCGCCCGGGCACCACGATGGAGGGGCTGTCGGGCCTCAAGGCGTCGTTCGCCAACATGGGGACCCGCGTGTTCGAAGGCTTTGCGCACTCCTTCGACGACATGTGCAAGCAGGTCTACCCGCAGGTCGACACCGTCGATCACGTCCACCACGCCGGCAACTCATCCGGGGTCGTCGATGGTGCCAGCGCGGTGTTGCTGGCATCACCCGACTACGCGAAGGCGCACGGGCTGAAGCCACGGGCGCGCATCGTAATGAGCGCCGTTGCCGGTGCCGAGCCCGTGATCATGCTCACCGCCCCCGGACCCGCATCGAAGAAGTGCCTCGACCGGGCAGGGATGACCGTGGCCGACATCGACCTGTGGGAGATCAACGAGGCCTTTGCGGCGATCCCGATGAAGGCCATTCGCGACCTCGGCATCGATCCCGACAAGGTCAACGTCAACGGAGGGGCGATCGCGCTAGGGCACCCGATCGGCGCGACCGGCGGCATCTTGATCCAGACGGCGCTCGACGAGCTGGAACGACGCGATCTGCACACCGCACTGATCACGATGTGCACCGGCGGCGGCATGGGCACCGCCACCATCATCGAACGCCTCTGACTTCGGCGTGAGCGCGGGCGCCGAGGCGTGCGCTGTGTTACGCCCGCTTGTCAATGTCGCCTGCGTGGTAGGCGATCACCGGAACGCTCTCGCTGAACACCCCGAGCGTGTGCATCAGGCGGTGACCGCCGAGGAAGCACGAGCACAGGTACGCCATCTCGACGATCTCGGCGGTACTGAACACATCCGCGAGCGAGCGGAACGAAGCGTCGTCGATGCCGTGGTGATCGGTGTTCATCTGATCGAAGAAGTCCAATGCGGCTCGCTCGCGTGGTGTGAATCGATTGGAATCCGTCAAGGCCAACCCGGCGACGTCCTCCTCACTGATGCTGTCGTCCTTGCGTGACGCAGAGCACGGCTCGCATGCCGCAGTCTGCGCGCTGTGCAGACGCAACAGTTCAACCAGACGTGGTTCGAGCACCCCCTTGCGGAACGTCGCCTCGTACTGCCGGTGCATCGCGGTGAGCGCCGCCGTGCTGTAGGCGATGATCTGCAGCGGCGAGGTGATGGTGTACATGCCGGTCGCGCTTCCGGCCTCCATCATCTCGCGCGACTCAGCGGGTAGGTCATCCCATGCGATCGGCTCGATCCGGGCCATCGTCGCTCCTTTCCGTACTCGACACTAGTGTCAAGTTACACTTCGATGATGACCGCCGTCGAGCGACGGACATCGCGCAGCGGTGTGCGCATTCGCTACCTCGACAACGCACCCGCGCGGCCAGCCGGATTGCCGGTTTTGTTCTCGCCCGGCATCACCGACTTCGCCGACGAATACATGGAGGTTCTCGAGTTCTTCTTGCCCCGCCGCATGATCGTGGTTGAGGTGCGTGGCCGCGGGCGCAGCGAGGTGCCGTCCGACAACTATTCAGCGGCTGACCACGCCGATGACCTGGCAGCGGTTCTGGACGAGGAGGGCATCGACCGATTTCACATGATGACGTTCTCGCGAGGCACCACGTGGGCGCTCGATCTCGTGTTGCGCGACCCGCTTCGAGTGGCCTCCGTGTCGATCGGCGACTACTGGGCACGCGAACACCGGCTGGATGCGGCCGCGGCAGACACGATGATGGCCACGCGCTTTCGTGGTCGGCCGATGCCTGAACGAGTGGAGGCGCACGTGCTGACGGAGCTGTTCCGAGCCTCACGGGACCGTGACCTGTGCGACCTTCTGGCAGCGACCGGGATTCCCGTCCTCGTCGCCAGCGGGACCGAGGCGGGCGGCCTGCTGACCGACGACAACCTCGACGAGTACAGGCACCGGATCCCCGACGTGGAGACCGCCGTCATCGCCGGCGCCAGCCACGACCTGTTCCGACCGGACCGGCTGGCCTACCCACGGGTCGTGCAGAACTTCATTGCGCGCCGAGCGCCGGGTCTCAGACCCAGCGCGACGTCACCGCAGTGACTCGTTCGCCGCTCAGATCCTTCAGTTTCAACCCGACGAGCTTGGCGACCGATTCCGAGGTCTGATAGCGCAGTACCGGCCGCTCGGCGTTGGCGACCTGCCAGACCACCTCGGCAACATCCTCGTTGGTTTGGGCGGTCTCGTAGCCGCCGGCTTGCACGCCGGCGAACACCGCTCGCATCGCCGCATACGGGGCTCCCTCCACCGTGATCGACGGGCCCGTCGAGTTCGTGACGAACTCGCCCGTCACCGGGCCCGGCTGCACGATCGAAACGTAGACGCCGAGGCGGGCGGCCACGGGGAACAGCGATTCGAGGAGACCCTCGAGGGCGTGCTTCGACGCGCAATACGCATCGTTGAACGGCAGGCCCAACGACCCGGAGATACTACTGAGGGCGATGAACCTGCCCGCGCCACGTTCGCGCATCGCCGGAAGTACCGCGTGTAGCAGCCGGACCGGACCGAACACGTTCGTTTCGATCGAAGCGCGAAAGTCGTCGAGCGACAGTTCCTCTGTTGTGCCAGCGACGCCGACACCGGCGTTGCTGACGACGATGTCGATCGGACCGTGATCGGCGACAACGCCGGCCACCGCGGCGGCGACCGACGCGTCCGAGTCGACATCGAGCTGGCGGACATCGGCATCGGCTCCAGCCTCATCCAGCGCCGAACGCAACGCCCCGGACCTCTCCAGCGAGCGCATCGTCGCCGCGACCGTGCAACCGTTCCGGGCGAAGTGGACCGCGGTCGCGAGGCCGATCCCACTCGAACATCCCGTGACCAGCACCACCGGGCTCACGACCACCCCCGAGCGCCGAACCGCCGGGTCGCCGATGTTCTGCGTCGGTCTCGACACGGTGAGCATGTCGAGACCGACAAAGTCCGGAGCGGGCTGTGTGATTCGGGCTTCATCGACGTGACGATAGTGTCAACTCCGGCTTCGTCGAGCGCAGTGGTCGGTTAATTGACCGCTGCTCGTGTGACGACTCTCAGTGGGCCGACCGTAAGAGGGTGAGCACGGCGAGGACGCAGCGATGCGTGTCGGGTGAGGTGTTCAGCCCGAGCTTCATGCGTCGTCTCGAGCGTGACATGCATCGTCTGCCGAGTCGCGGAGCACCGCGATCGCCGTTCCATCGCGCGATGGAGGGCGAGCCCCCGGACAGGGGTGGCACCTACATGGTCGCCGGCGACGTGATGATCCGCCATCCCACCCGAGCGGACGATGCCTGGCACGAACGGCATCAACCTGCTGCGGTGGTCGTTCAAGGGCAACACGCTGACGCTGACCCAGATCGATGCCAACGCCGTCGATCCCGACTTCATGGCCCCCTGGATCCGTGTTGGTGATGCATCGTTCGGGTCGACGCGGGACACCGAACAGCACCCGGGTGTCGTCAGGCGGAATGTTCACAGGTCGCTCCCGCGCTCACCTGATGTTCACGGTCGGGACTCGGCAGCGATCCGCTCAGTGATGTCGGCACGCATCGCCTTTTTGTCG